>JBBSHC010000020.1:0-12775 GCA_038253425.1 Leptolyngbyales cyanobacterium
GAATATTAGAGAGCTGTAGCAGGCGCAAGGGTAGGCGCTGTGGTTCTAGACCCAGTTGCACAAGCTGTTGCTGAATAAACTGGCTGACCACGTGATGTTCATGTTGTTCTTTCACGCTGTTGAGCAAGCGGTTTGCCAGCTTCACATCATCAGCCACTGTGTTACCGCGTGGGGCTGACCCTGCCAGCGCATGGGTTTCGAGGTGACCATTGTGTAAGCTGACTAAGCGTTCTGGGCTGGCACCGATGAATTGTTGCCCGCTGCCGTTGCTGGTTAAAAAGAGATAGCAACCGGGATAGCGTTGACGAAGATTGTGCAGTGAGGCGATCGCATCAAAAGGTAAGGGTGAAACAATCTCCACCGCACGAGCCAGCACAATTTTGCTTAAAACACCCTGCTGAATGAGTGACAGTGCTGACTGAACGGCTTGCTTAAAGTGTTGGGTTTCTGCGACCGGGCGGGTTTGCAGCAGTAAATGATGGTTGCTCACGGGCAGCAGCAGCGTATGGCGAATTGATTGGATGCTCTGCCAGGTTTGCCAGATCTCATCAACACATTGCTCCAGATTGGTCGCCGCGTGAATCTGCACATTGGCAACAACAACAGAGCGCTGGTTGCAGGCGGAAACTTGCCACTTTGGCAGCACGATCGTTGCGGCTGGAAAACGCGCATCCGGCTCATCGGTCTGGTCAAAAAAGGTAAAGCTACAGAAAAAGTGCGGACCTGCGAACGGGAGATCGGCACTGCCATAGATCGCACTGTTGGCGAGGGTTGCCTGCATGAAGTGCCGGGTCGCCGTGAACCGATCGCTCCCGTCAATGGTTTGTTGTGCCACTGCGCCGATCGCGGCAACAACAGAGCCGTCCGTTCCATCGGGTTGGTCAGGGTCGCGTTTTTCAAAATAGAACGTAGGCTGACCCGACGTAGCAAAGCGCTGCAACAGAACAAGCGGATCAACAGCACCAATCGCTTGCGACAGGCTCACCAGTTGCGCCTGTTTTTTCTCGCGTGCAAGCTGTTGATGGGTGCCTAAAATGTGGTGCAGTTCCCTGCGGCTTTGAAACAGACTGTTGCGATGAGGTGTGACGGTCATGCAAAAGATGAGGGATGAGGGGACAGGAAAAGGGCGGTGGGGCTAGGGCACTCATAAAGCTCAAGCACGCTGCTGACTCCTGGCTTGTAAGCGTTGCCCCTTTAAGGCTGACTCTTTAATTCTGACACCCCATTCCTCACGCCTCACGCCACATCGCCCGCTAAAGTATTGCGAAATTTGAAGTCTATAGGGCTTGTCGGCATTGTCGAATCCACTGGATCGTAGAATGATGGGGCTTCTCAGAACCAAGTGTATTCTTAGACTTCAGGAACGATGACCATAAAAATGGCTGGTGCTTCGGCAACGGGTTTGGTCGCTTCAGCACCGCGCAAAAAGCTGTGGCTGGCAGCGATTAAACCACCCATGTACAGCGTGGCGATTATGCCCATTGGGGTGGGCACCGCGATCGCCGTTGCCGAGACTAGAACCTTGCAGACGGGCATTTTTGCCGTTTTTGTTGTCTCCGCTATGCTCATTCTTGCGTGGGAGAACCTGGCGAACGATGTCTTTGACTCGGAGACGGGCGTTGACGTGAATAAAGCCCACTCGCTGGTGAACCTGACCCACAATAAGTCCTTGATCTTTTGGTTGGGGAACTTGTGCCTTGCCACTGGGCTGTTTGGCATGGGCGCGATCGCTGCCATCCAGCACGATCTCACTGTGGTGGGTATTATTCTCGTTTGCTGCATTCTGGGCTACATCTACCAGGGTCCGCCTTTTCGCCTGAGCTATCAGGGATGGGGCGAAATCCTTTGCTTTTTTGCCTTTGGACCGCTGGCGTTTGCAGCGGCGTATTACAGCCAAACCAAGGACTGGTCGAGCACAAACATTGCCGCTTCCGCGATCGTGGGCGTTTCCACCAGCCTGATTTTGTTTTGCTCCCATTTTCACCAGGAAGCCGATGATGCCGCCGTAGGCAAGCGATCGCCGATCGTCCGGCTGGGCACTAAACGAGCGGCACAGTTGCTCCCCTGGCTCAGTGGCAGCATTTTTGCGCTGACGGCTGTGTGCGTCTGGCTGGGTATGTTTCCCGTGACCACGCTGTTGGTGTTTGCCAGTCTACCGATCGCGGTTAAACTCTGCAAACACGTCGGCACGCACCACAACAAGCCTGAAAAGGTCAGCAACTGCAAGTTTATTGCCGTCGCGCTGCACTTCTGGAGCGGCATCTTTCTGGGTCTTGGCTTTGTGCTGCCACAGCTTTTGACCATTGGCACTGCCTTGCCAACCTGAATGCCCTACCAGTGCCAATTTCGCCCCTACCAACGTCCGTTTCGGCAACCACTGCAAACCAGTCACGGTGCCTGGGCAGTGCGCGAAGGCATATTGCTTCGATTGATTGACGAAACAGGGCGTATTGGCTGGGGTGAAATTGCACCACTTCCCTGGTTTGGCTCCGAAACTCTTGAGCAGGCATTGAAGTTTTGCCGCCAACTGCCAGCAGCCCTGACAGACGACCTCATTTCCGCTGTGCCGGACACGCTGCCATCCTGTCAGTTTGCCTTTGAGTCGGCATGGGAAGGGATGCAAGAACGGGCGATTGGGCAGGCAACACCGCAGAGAGACAGCGACGCAGAGACGCAAGCGGCAGTTACCCTTGAGAACTCGATCGTTCAAGCCCAGAACTTGGCACTTCCACCTCAGAACTCGGTGATGGCAGCGCAGAACTCGAATACTCAAGCTCAGAACTCGGTGATTGCAGTTCAAAGCTCGGCGTTTCCACCACAGAACTCGGTGATTGCAGTTCAAAGCTCGGTGATTGCAGTTCAGAACTCGGTGATTGCAGCGCAGAACTCAGTGATTGCAGCGCAGAACTCGGAACGTTCACCTCAGAGCTCGGCTGTTGGAGTTCAGAACTCAGTGATTGCAGCTCAAAGCTCGGCGCTTCCACCTCAGAACTCGGTGATTGCAGCTCAAAGCTTGAACACTCAAGCTCAGAACTCAGTGATTGCAGTTCAGAACTCGAATAGTGCAGTTCAAAGCTCGGCGCTTCCACCTCCAAGCTCAGATGTTGCAGTTCAAAACCCGGCGTCGCTGAATGAAAGTATGAATCGCCCTCATCCCAAACCCTTCTCCCCAGGGAGAAGGGCTTCAAACGCTTGTTCCCTCGCCCATTGGGAGAGGGCTAGGGTGAGGGATACTTGGCAATGCATCAATCGGTTGAGCAACGCCCAAAACTTGACACTTCGACCGCAGGATTCGGTGATTGCAGTGCAGAACCTAACGCATCAGCCTCAAAGCCCGGTTATTGCAGCGCACACCCAACACCCGACACCCGACACCCGACACCCGACCCCTCCCTACAGCGCCCTCCTACCAGCAGGCGAAGCCGCCCTCACCGCCTGGAAGCCACTTTGGGAGCAGGGGTTTCGTACGTTTAAATGGAAGATTGGGGTTTACGCGATCGCCATTGAACTTGAGCTTTTGCACCGTCTCACTCAAGCCTTGCCCCAATCAGCAAAATTGCGCCTGGATGCCAATGGCGGACTCAGCCTTGATGACGCAACTCAATGGCTAAAGACGTGTGACGCGATCGCGGCTGCTCCAGGTTCGTCCATCGTCATTGAATACCTTGAGCAACCGTTAGATGTGACGCAGTTCCAGGCAATGCAGCACTTAGGCGATCGCTACACCACGCCGATCGCTCTGGATGAGTCGGTGGCAACACTACAACAACTACAGGCTTGCTACGAGAACGGTTGGCACGGCGTGTTTGTGATTAAACCTGCGATCGTGGGGTCGCCTTCCCGCCTCCGCCAGTTTTGTCAGCACCATCCCATTGATGCCGTCTTCTCCTCTGCCTTTGAAACCGCGATCGGACGACAAGCAGGGCTACGACTGGCAGCAGCCGTGGGAAACCCCGATCGAGCGGTGGGTTATGGCACAACCCACTGGTTCAACGAGACTGAAACCAACGATTTTGAGCAGCTATGGCAGACCCTTTAACCCACCTCAAGCAAAGGTCTGGAGACGATTGGCTAGTTGGTTATGATAGCCAGGAATTTTTTGGGCTGACCGAGCGAGTGTTGGCAGAGCTGCGATCGCGCCCTCTAGCCAAAGCACCCCTCACCATCTTGTTGGCAGAACGCGACCCGCTGACGTTCCTCGCCCATTTCATCGCCGCCTGTGCTGCTAACTGCCGCATTTTCCTCGCCAACCCTGATTGGGTCGCCGCAGAATGGCAGCAAGTCTTTGAGTTAGTTCAACCTGATTTAATCTGGGGCGAGGAAGCAAAGGCTGAAGCCAGGAGTCAGCAGTCAGCAGTCAGCAGTCGGGAGTCAGGCTTCGACGTAAGCGCTCAGCCGAACGTAGTCAGCAGTCAGAAGCCAGACTTATCCCTTTTACCTTTTACCTTTTACCTTTTACCTTCCTCCCCTACGCCCCACATCCTGATCCCCACGGGCGGCACATCGGGCACCATTCGCTTTGTTGTGCATACCTGGGAGACACTGATGGCATCAGTGCAGGGCTTTTGCGACTATTTCGAGGTTGAGCAAGTCAACTCGTTCTGTGTCTTGCCGCTTCACCACGTCAGCGGTTTGATGCAGTTTCTGCGATCGTTCACCACAGGCGGCAATCTGGTCGTCATGCCATTCAAAGCACTGGAAGCGGGCGATCGTAGTTTTGTTACCCCAGAAGCTTTTTTTCTGTCTTTAGTACCAACTCAGCTTCAACGGTTGCTTGATAGTGACGAGCAAACGGTTGATCAGAAGTCAGAAGCCAGAAGTCAGAAGTCAGAAGTTCTCTCCCACTCCCGTTCGGCTGAACGCTCACGTCGAAGCCCACTCTCTACTCCCTGCTCCTCGATCGCCTGGTTATCTCGCTTCCACACCGTTCTTCTCGGCGGTGCCCCTGCCTGGTCAGCTTTGCTCGATCGCGCCAGAACGCATCGCATTCGACTGGCTCCCACCTACGGCATGACCGAAACCGCCTCCCAGATTGCCACCCTCAAACCAGACGACTTCCTGAAGGGATACACCAACGCTGGACACATCCTGCCCCACGCCCAAATCACCATTCGCAACCCATCCGGCGAAGTGCTCCCCCACCACCAAATTGGTCACATCACTATCCAGGCAAAATCACTCGCGATCGACTACTATCCAATGCTTTCAACTAATGGCGATCGCTCAGGAGTAGATCTCTTGTCTTCACCTCAACTCTCATGTTCGGGGGGTTGGGGGGAGTTAGGACCCCAAAAGGCGGGGGACAACAAGTTTTCTGTGTCGCATTGCCGCAAAAAACTTGTTGGCAGGGGGGAGGTCCCCCGGACACAATCCTTAAACGAAGCTGAGATGCTTGCACACCGTGACTTAGAGCAACGAAAAAGGGTCTTTCAACCAGATGACTTAGGCTTCTTCGACACCGACGGCTACCTCCACATCGTCGGGCGACAAACCGACAAAATCATCACAGGCGGCGAGAATGTCTTCCCCGCAGAAGTCGAAGCTGCCATTCGATCGACCGCTCTCGTGCAAGACGTATGCGTCATCGGCATCAGCGATCGTCACTGGGGACAAGCCGTAGCAGCCGTTTATGTCCCAATCGCTACCGCTCTTGACAGTACAGCGATCCAGACCGCCTTAAAGGACAAATTGAGCAAATTCAAACGTCCCAAACATTGGCTTGCTGTCGATCGCCTGCCCCGCAACGCACAAGGCAAAGTGAATCGAGCCAACGTCGAAGCGATCGCTAAACAGACGTTGCCCACCGTGCCAACCATTGACTAACCGCCTGTGGCAGCGATCGACGACTGCGCGTAGCTACATCAATACACACATGGCGCGTGGTCGCCCTACTCAGCGATCGCTCCCACTTGCCCTCCAAAAACACAGCATAGGCAATCTCAAACTCACTCTCCTGAAGCTGCTTCGGAGTCAGGTGCACCTCCAGGCGATCGCCGCAAAACAACGGACGAGAAAAATCCACACTGGCATGAGCGATCGGCAGCGC
Organism: Leptolyngbyales cyanobacterium; assembly: GCA_038253425.1. Lineage (GTDB taxonomy): Bacteria > Cyanobacteriota > Cyanobacteriia > Leptolyngbyales > Leptolyngbyaceae > Stenomitos. The sequence continues at coordinate 6,047 of JBBSHC010000020.1, forward strand.
CACCTCAACCCCGTTAAAAAACGCCCTTAAATCAATCTCCGCTGCTGCCAACGATGCCTCATACGCTTCATGGCAAATCGTCAGCACATTGGCAAAATAGACCACTCCTGCTGCATCCGTATCGTTAAACCGCACCGTACGGTAATAGCTAAAAGGCATGACTGCTCCACCTCCGACTACACCCTTCACCCTACACCCGATGTTCAGTCTCATGAAGACAGACTATGCCCCGTTACAACGACGATCGCTGCTTCAGAGCCAGCCATCAGAGAATTGGTAGCAAACGTCGAGACCCCATCGATCCCAAAACTCTCTACACTAGAAGTTTGGATGAGACGCAAGGAGAATTGCATGACAGAGCCAGTGTCTGCCCGTGAGCTATTCCGGGCTGCCTACGAAAACCGCTACACCTGGGACTCTAGCTTTCCTGGTTACAGCACCGACATCACCGTAAAGCAAGGCGACCAGATCTACACCGGAAAAGCTCGTATTAATCACGATCTTACCTATGAGATTACTGATGTCTCTGATGAGAAAGCCAATGAACTCATCAAAGGGCAAGTTTGGGAAATCGCCGTGCATCGTGTTCGCAAGCCATTTGAAGAAACTCACGGCAAGAACGTTTTTGAGTTAGGTGAAACGGATGAAACCGGAGCCGTTGCCATTTCAGTCAGCGGTAAGGCGATGGGCGACGGTTACAAAGTCCGTAACAACGAAGTTTCCCTGGTTCACCGCCATATTCATGGTGTGGTTGTGACCATTAACACCTTCAGCACGATCGATACAGGTGAAGGCTACCTGGCACAGCGGTATGATTCTGTGTATCACGATGCTGCCACTGAAGAACTCAAAGGATCCAGCCAATCTGAGGATACGTACGAAAAAATTGGCAAGTATTACATCTTGACCCGCCGTGTGATTCGGGAAGACCAACAAGGGAAAGCCACCACGATCGACGTTGGCTTCTCAAACGTCAAATTACTGGAACCTGTAGCGGTGTAAGCAAGGGCATGAAGGTAAAAGTAAGAAGGTAAACGGTAAAGCGAGGCTTTAGCTTCTCACTGTTTGCCGTTTATCTTTTTGCTCTATCCACCCAATTCCCGCTAGGATCGAGAGAGTACAGATGATCAGTAGAGCACAGACTACATAGCAGCGAACAGGTAAATTATGTCTCAACAGACCTTGGAATTGACTACAGTCAACGTAGAAAATGTACTGGATGAAATGCGTCCTTACCTGATGGCCGACGGTGGCAACGTTGAACTAGTTGAAATCGACGGACCGATCGTCAAACTACGCCTTCAAGGAGCCTGCGGTTCTTGCCCTAGCTCTGCAATGACCTTGAGAATGGGTATCGAGCGCCGTCTGCGCGAATTCATTCCCGAAATCGCTGAAGTTGAGCAGGTCATATAAGAGTTGTGAGTGATGAGTTATGGGTTTTGCATTGGCTCGTAACTCAAAACTCATCACCTAAAACTCATAACTCTTATGGCTCATCCTCTTTACGTCGCGTTTATCTGGCACCAGCACCAACCCCTTTACAAAAGCCGGGTTGAGCGCAATAGTCTGCTGACTGGGCAATATCGCTTACCGTGGGTGCGGCTGCACGGCACCAAAGACTACCTTGATCTGGTGTTGCTGCTAGAGCAGTATCCAAAACTGCATCAAACGGTGAATCTGGTGCCATCGTTGATTTTGCAAATTGAGGATTACGTCGCAGGTACAGCGTTTGATCCTTATTTGACAGCGGCGCTCTTGCCCACCGAGCAACTGAGCGCTGAGCAAAAAGAGTTTGTTATCGAGCATTTTTTTGACGGCAATCACCACACGCTGATTGATCCGCATCCTCGCTATGCCGAGCTTTACTACCAGCGGCAGGACAAGGGTCGAGAGTGGTGCCTGGAGCATTGGACGCTGCAAGACTTTAGCGATCTGTTGGCGTGGCACAATCTTGCCTGGATTGATCCGCTATTTTGGGATGATCCTACGATCGCTCAATGGTTGGAGCAGGGCAAGGGGTTTACGCTCAGCGATCGCCAGCGCATCTACTCGAAACAGCGCGAAATTCTTAGCCGCATTGTGCCGCAGCATCGCAAAATGCAGGATGCCGGACAGCTAGAAGTAATTACCTCTCCCTATACCCATCCCATTCTGCCGCTATTGGCAGACACCGATACAGGGCGGGTGGCAGTACCGGGCATGACGCTACCAGACCAACGGTTCCAATGGGCTGAAGACATTCCCCGCCATTTACAGAAAGCCTGGACGATGTACGAGGAACGGTTTGGGCGATCGCCTCGTGGTTTGTGGCCCTCAGAGCAGTCAGTGAGTCCAACCATCCTGCCCTACATTGCCAAAGAAGGCTTCCAGTGGATCTGCTCCGATGAAGCCGTGTTGGGCTGGAGCATTGACCACTTCTTTCACCGCGATGCGACCGGAAATGTGGCTGAACCACACTTGCTGTATCGTCCCTATCGTTTGGAGACCCCCGCTGGTGATTTAGCGATCGTCTTCCGCGACCACCGTCTCTCTGACCTGATCGGCTTTACCTACAGCGCGATGGAGCCAAAGCAGGCATCTAGCGACCTGGTGGGACATTTAGAAGCGATCGCCCGTTCCCTCAAAGCGCAACAGCCGAGCGGTAGTACAGCGCTAGAAGCTCCCTGGCTAGTGACCATTGCGCTGGATGGTGAAAACTGCTGGGAGTATTACCCACAAGACGGTATTCCTTTCCTGCGATCGCTCTACGAAACGCTGAGCCAAACGTCAGACATCAAACTTGTCACCGTTTCAGAGTTTCTGGACGAGTTCCCGCCGACCGAAACCATTCCCACCCCACAGCTACACAGCGGCTCCTGGGTCGATGGCAACTTCACCACCTGGATTGGCGATCCCGCTAAAAATCGTGCCTGGGATCTGTTAACTGAGGCGCGACAAATACTGGCAAACCATCCCGAAGCAACACCAGAGACAAACCCAGAGGTATGGGAAGCCCTCTACGCGGCTGAAGGCTCAGACTGGTTTTGGTGGTTTGGTGAAGGGCATTCGTCTAACCAGGATGCGATCTTCGACCGGCTTTTTCGAGAGCATCTTGCGGCGATTTATCAAGCCTTAAACGAACCCATTCCGGCTAATGTGCTGCGTCCCGTAGAAGCGCATATCAGCGGTGGGGATCATGCACCTCAGAGCTTCATCCATCCGTTTATCGACGGGCGCGGTGATGAACAAGATTGGGATAAAGCTGGTCGGATAGAGATTGGTGGCGCACGAGGCACCATGCATCGCAGCAGTGCCGTCCAACGTCTGTGGTATGGGGTTGACCACCTTAACTTTTACCTGCGCTTGGACTTTAAAGCAGGCACAAAGCCGGGGATCGACGTGCCACCAGAGCTGAATTTACTCTGGTTCTACCCCGACCAAACCATGCACAACAGCCCCATTCCACTGGCAGACTTGCCCAATGAAGCACCACTCAACTACCTGTTCCATCATCATCTGGGTATCAACCTGCTGACCCAAACGCTGTGGTTTCAGGAGGCGGGTGACGCATTACGTTGGCAGTCGCGCGCTAGCCGTGCCCAAATTGGGCTAGGTACCTGTCTGGAACTAGCGGTGCCCTGGGCCGATCTGCAAATTCAGCCCGATTGGTCGTTGCAGTTGGTGTTAGTACAATCCGATGGTGGGCGCTACCGCAGTTATTTACCAGAGAATGAGCTAGTGCCGATCGGGATGCCGTAGCACGATCGCGATCGCAGCACCAGTCCACGAGCGACGGACATTAGCTTTATAGGCTGACGGCTGACAGCAAAAAAAGTCAAAGACCTGTGCTGTAAAACTCAGGCGCTGATCAGGGTATGTTATGGTCGGCGACGGTTTTTTGTACCGTCTGGCTGCACCTGCCTAACGTAGGCTTTGGTGCGATCGCCAAGGCGGCTTCCTCACTCAATGCACCCTTTGACACCCCGATAAAAAGAAATTAGAATCAATAAAACGAAATCAAACGTTACAGAAGTTCTACCCCAGCTCTCACGTCCGCAGCAACTAGTTTAGCCCCCTCACCGCTCACTTTATTGGTTCTGTGAATTTGTAGGATATCTGCTATGCGCGATCGAGCCGGGTTGCTAGAACGAATTGTCGATAGCAGTAGCGACTGCATTACCGTGTTCGATCGTGAGTATCGCTATCTTTTTTGGAATCCGGCAGCCGAACAGTGCTGTGGCTTGAGTCAGGCAGAGGTTTTGGGCAAGTCTGTCTTTGAGGTGTTTCCCATGCTCCAACAAACAGGAGCAGCCGAGTATTTAGCAGCACTACAGGGCGAAACGGTGCGCGTCAAAGATCGAGTCTTTACTCTGCCTCAAACCGGAGAAAAGCACTACTTCGATGTGCAGTATACGCCTCTATACGATGAAACTGGTGTTGTTATTGGAGGCATTGTTTTTAGCCACGATGTCACCGAACGCAAACACGCTGAAAGAGCATTACACGAAAGTGAAGTCCGCCTACGCACTGTCTACGAACGATCGCCGATGATGATGCATTCCATTAACGAGACGGGCACCATTTGCGAGGTCAACACGAAGTGGCTGGAGGAGACGGGCTACACCCATGCAGAGGTTATTGGGCAGCACGCCGACTTTTTGATGACGCCTGAATCGGCAGAGCGGGCGGTTTCATCGGTCATGCCTCAGTTTTGGCGAGAGGGCTATGTACGCGATGTGTTTTACCAATACGTGAGAAAAGATGGCACTGTCATTGACGTTTTACTGGACTGCAACACGGCAACAACTTTATCAGGTGAGCGGATCAGCTTGTCCGTTGCTCGTAACATTACCAAACGGAAGCGGATGGGCGAATCGTTGCGTCAAAGCGAAGCCCAAAAGCAGGCGCTTTTAAATGCCATTCCCGATTTGATGATTCGCATGAATCGGCAGGGAACCTATCTCGATTTAAAAGCGGCAAAAAACTTCAAAACCTTAATGCCCAGCGAGGAGATGTGCGGTAAGAATCTGTACGAGGTGATGCCTCGTGCGATCGCCGATCAACGGATGCACTACGTTGAAGCCGCCCTTCAAACTGGCAGCATTCAGATTTACGACTATCAATTACTGCTGGATGGTGAACTTCATTATGAAGAAGCGCGCATCGTCGCCAGTGGAGCCGATGAAGTCACAGTCATCGTGCGAGATATTACCGATCGCAAACGCATGGAGGCGGCACTCCAGCAAACAACCGCTGAACTAGAAGCGATCGTAGACGAACGCACTGCTGCCTTAAAACAAGCGAATGCCCAACTGCAAACGGAAATCGCCGAGCGCCAACGAGCCGAAGATGAGGTTCGCTTCTTGCAAGCAATGGCACAGGCTGTCTTTGAATCCGAAGACTTTAAGGGAGCGATCGATAAAGTGGGCGACGCCACAGACTGGGACTTTGGTGAAGCCTGGATTCCCCGCGCTGATGGCAGTGTGCTGGAATCAAGTCCGGCATGGTACGGCAAAAAATCTGGCTTAGACGCCTTTCGACAGTTTAGTCAAGACATGACCTTTGCACCTGGAGAGTGCTTGCCGGGGCGAGTTTGGGCGTCGCAGCAACCAGAATGGCGCACTGACGTTTCGGCAGATTCCAGTCAGATTTATCGGCGGGCGCAAGTGGCAAAAGACTTTGGGTTAAAGGCAGCACTGGGTATTCCCATTATTGCCAATGGTGTGGTGCTGGCAGTGCTTGTCTTCTATATGTTGGAGTCACGCGCTCAAGACGAACGGCTCATTCAACTCATTGCCGCGTCTACTCAGTTGGGTTTGGTGATTGAGCGCAAACGCGCAGAAGACGAGATTCGTCATGCCCTGGAAAAGGAAAAAGAGTTGAACGAACTAAAATCTCGCTTTGTTTCGATGACATCGCATGAGTTTCGGACGCCACTCACCACCATTGTGTTTTCAGCGGGATTGCTCGAAACCTATGGTCAAAAGTGGACAGAAGAAAAGAAAACTCAGCACTTTCGGCGCATTCAAACCGCAGCCCAACGAATGACCCAGTTGTTAGATGATGTCCTGTTCTTTAATAAAACAGAGGTGGGTAAGCAGGAGTTTCAACCTGCACCGCTAGATTTTCGCTTGTTCTGTGATGAGTTGGTAGAAGAGATGCAGCTCAGTACAGGTAATCAACACACGCTGATTTTGAGACATCAGCAGGATTCTTTAACGGCGTGTATGGACGAAAAACTGCTACGCCAAATCTTTAGTAACTTGCTTACAAACGCGATCAAATATTCACCACCAGATGGAGAAATACACATCACGACTTCACGACATGGAGATACGGTGATCGTTCAGGTTCAGGATCACGGCATGGGTATCCCTGTGGCTGAGCAACAACGAGTATTTGATACCTTTCACCGGGCAACAAATGTCGGTAATATTTCTGGTACTGGTTTGGGGCTAGTCATTGTTAAGCAGTGCGTTGCTTTACATGGAGGCACGATCGCCTTAAACAGTGAAGTCGGCGTGGGCACAACTTTTGTCATCACGCTGCCATTGTTTCACTAAAAAATGCGGTTTCTTCGAGAGAGGTAACCATGCAAATAAAAGAAAGCAAAAACGTCTTTCCTGGTTTTCTGCATCAGCTCAGTGTAATGGTTTAATCAAGCAACATTTTGAGCGCTTTTTAGCAATCGATACGTAGACCAAGAGTAGCACTGGGAGTCCTATTAACTATTCCTCCAAGGCAAGATTA
>JBBSHC010000021.1:0-12675 GCA_038253425.1 Leptolyngbyales cyanobacterium
AATGTTCAAGAGGGATGCTTAAGTGCCTTCCCATCAGAATCGCTGATGTTGAATCGGTTAACTAAGGGCGAAAACCTGCGAAAATCTCATCTCTGACTGAGGATTGATGTGGTATTGGTTTAACCGCTTTAAATTCGTCTTATGTGGTTTTCCCTCACACCTTAGGAATCAGGAATTCAGTTCTCATGATGAAGGTAGGACGTTCTGAACTCGTTAAAACGCTTGAGGCTGGTGCATTTGCTTTTACTCTGATTCTGCTGGCACTGGTACAGGCTCCTTCCGCTTCGTCTCGCTTTGGTCTTTTCGCGGATGCTCTCTTACAGTCTGGCAGTCAATCGGTTGGTAGCTCCCTTGCGGATAAGCGAGCAGTGAGCAGTTCTCTGCCTTAAGGACGCGATCTTAATGATGCGATCGCGGTAGGTGTCTCTTTCCAGTGAAACTTTACTTTCTAGCCAACGGTTCTTTGCATCAAGCGAATAGCTGTTCGTCTCAGGTTTCTCCTAGAGGTATAACCATCTGGTAGAATTGCAAAGGTTTCTATAACTTTGACCAATGGGATTGACGCAGGCGCGGATTGCAATTGATGCAATGGGCGGGGACCATGCTCCGGCTGAGATCGTTGCTGGAGCGCTTCGAGCGCAGGAAGAGCTAGGTGTAAAAGTACTGTTGGTGGGCGATCCAGAGCAAATTGCTGCTGCGGTTCGTCAACATACCAGTGCTTCGCCCCTTGAGATTATTCCTGCTGAGGGCACGATCGAAATGTGTGAAGAGCCGTTGAGTGCCATCAGACGTAAGCCCAAGGCTTCGATCAACGTGGCAATGGATCTAGTCAAGCACAAGCAGGCAGATGCAGTTGTTTCGGCGGGGCACTCTGGGGCAGCAATGGCAGCCGCTTTATTGCGGTTAGGTAGGTTGCCAGGCATTGACCGTCCAGCGATCGGTGCTGTTTTGCCCACGATGATTGCGGGTAAGCCCGTCATTATCTTAGACGTAGGCGCGAATGTAGACTGCCGCCCTAAGTTCTTAGAGCAATTTGCTTTCATGGGTACCGTGTACTCCCAATATGTCTTAGGCAATGCGAACCCCAAGGTGGGGTTGCTCAACATTGGTGAAGAGCCGAGTAAGGGCAACGAACTAGCCTTACGCACGCATCAGCTCCTTCAGGAAAATCCCCAAATTCCGTTTGTGGGCAATGCGGAAGGACGGGATGTACTCACAGGCAATTTTGACGTGATTGTTTGTGATGGGTTTGTGGGCAATGTGCTGCTTAAATTTGCTGAGGCTGTGGGTGAAGTGGCGCTCCAAATTTTGCGAGAAGAATTGCCTCAAGGTGTACATGGCAAGCTTGGCACCTCATTGTTGAAGCCGAATTTGCGGCGTATTAAACAGCGCATGGATCACGCAGAGCACGGTGGCGGCTTGCTCTTGGGTGTGGCTGGCGTTTGTATTATCAGCCACGGTAGTTCTCAGGCTCCCACCATTTTTAACGCGGTGCGGCTTGCAAGGGAAGCGATCGACAACCGGGTCTTAGACCGGATTCAATCCAAATACCAGGAGGACAGCCAGCGATCGGCGGTTAGCGGTCAGCAGACGGAGGGCTGATGGGCAAATGCCAAGGGGCAGTTTACTGGTTAACCCTGTAAGCGATGGATAGAGCATGAACTTGAAACAACCAGGGCTAGGCATTGCGATCACGGGAAGCGGCTCGGCTGCACCCATGACGGCTCTTACGAATGAGCAGTTAAGTCAATTTGTGGAAACGTCTGACGAATGGATCGCTTCTCGTACAGGCATTCGTCAGCGGCGGCTGGCAACCCCAGAAGAATCTGTCACCACGATCGCTACACAGGCGGCTTGCAGCGCGATCGCAATGGCAGGGCTAGACCCGATGGATCTGGATTTAATTATTCTGGCGACCTCAACAGCGGATGACCTTTTTGGCAGTGCGAGTCAAATTCAAGCGGCATTAGGGGCACAGAAAGCGGTTGCGTTTGACCTGACGGCTGCCTGCTCTGGCTTTGTCTTTGGTTTAGTCACGGCGGCGCAGTTCATCCGCACGGGCGTATACCAAAATGTGCTGCTGATTGGGGCAGATGTGCTATCGCGTTGGGTAGACTGGTCCGATCGCCGTACTTGCATCTTGTTTGGTGATGGTGCCGGTGCTGTGGTGATGCAGGCAAACGATCGCGATCGCTTGTTAGGCTTTGAACTTCGCAGTGATGGCACCCAAAACAAATGCTTAAATCTGGCGTATACACCGCAGCCGCAAACCTTGATCGATGACATAACGATCGGGCAAGGCAACTTTCAACCCATCACAATGAACGGGCAAGAGGTGTATCGGTTTGCCATTCGTCGGGTGCCAGAGGTCATCGAAAAAGCGCTTTTTCGTGCCAATCTCAGTATTGAAGCGGTGGATTGGTTACTGTTACACCAGGCAAACCAGCGTATTTTAGATGCTGTGGGCGATCGCCTCAAAATCTCTCCTGAAAAAATCATTAGCAACCTGGCGCAATACGGCAATACTTCTGCTGCCTCGATTCCTCTAGCGATCGACGAAGAGGTGCGACAAGGTAAAATTCAACCCGGCGATACGATCGTCACCTGCGGTTTTGGAGCGGGGCTGACCTGGGGCGCAGCCGTCTTTCAGTGGGGACGGTAAAAAGTTTTAAGTGACGAGTTTTGAGTTGATTCTCGATTCTTGCCCACGCTGCTGTCGTCACTAACTCTTCACATCTTTTTAATCACTATTAACTAGCACTAACAACTGCAATGAAGACTGCATGGGTGTTTCCTGGACAAGGTTCGCAAGCGATCGGGATGGGGGTTGACCTGCTCGATCTCTCCGAGGCAAGGGCAAAGTTTGAGCAAGCAGAGCAAATTTTAGGCTGGTCTGTACCCGAAATCTGCCAGCACCCAGAGGACAAAGTTTCTCAAACGCTTTACACTCAGCCCTGCCTCTACGCGATCGAGAGTATCCTGGCTGATCTTACAAAGGCGCGGGGACAGCAGCCCGATTTTGTGGCGGGTCACAGCCTGGGCGAGTATGTAGCGCTTTATGTGGCTGGCGTTTTCACGTTTGAAACCGGGCTACAACTGGTCAAGCGCCGTGCCGAGTTAATGGCTCAAGCCTCGGATGGCGTGATGGCGGTATTGCTTGGCTTTAACCAGGAGCAACTTGAACAACAGCTTGCACAAACGCCGGATGTGGTGCTGGCAAACGACAACAATGCCGGACAAATTGTAATCTCTGGTACCCCTACCGCTGTTGAAACAGTGTTGAGCAACGTCAAAGCAAAACGCGCCATGAAGCTGAACGTCAGCGGGGCTTTTCACTCGCCCCTATTGACAGAGGCAGCGGCAGCGTTTCAAACAGTGCTGGAAGGTGTGGCATTTAACCCTGCTCAAGTTCCCGTGCTGTCTGATGTTGAGCCAGTGCCCAGTACTGATGCAGATACCTTAAAAACTCGTCTGATGCAGCAGATGACAGGAACAGTGCGCTGGCGCGAAATCTCTCTGCGTCTACCTGAAGAAGGCGTCACCCGCATTGTCGAGATTGGTCCTGGCAAAGTGCTAACGGGCATTATGAAACGCACGTGCCCCACCGTAGTATTAGAAAACATCGATAGTGTGGCAGCCTTACCGCAATGATGAGCGCTTGAGTTGTCAATTTCCACTTGATAGCAATTGACGACTGCGGTTTGACAACCCCTCATCATTCATCACCTACTATGACCAGAACCCGTGAACCCTTTGCCAGTCTGCTACTCTACCACCTGTTCAAATGGTCGGTAGTGAGTCCGGTGTTGCATGTTTATTTTCGGGGACGCATCTATGGTGCAGCACAGGTGCCCCAACAAGGACCACTCGTGGTAGTGAGCAATCATGCCAGTGACTTTGATCCGCCGATTTTATCGTCTTGTGTCGGTCGTCCCGTTGCCTACATGGCAAAGGAAGAGTTATTTCAAGTGCCCGTTTTGAAACAGGCGATCGCGCTTTATGGTGCCTACCCCGTCAAACGCGGTGCCGCCGATCGCAGCGCGTTACGTGCTGCCATGTCGTTTTTGGAGAAAAATTGGGCGGCGGGTGTTTTTCTTACGGGCACACGCACCCCAGATGGCAGAGTCAGCGATCCAAAAATGGGTGCTGCATGGCTGGCTGCTAAAGCTCAGGCTCCCTTGCTGCCTGTGAGCCTGTGGGGTACCGAGGCGATCGCGCGTAAAGGTGGTTCTTCTACTCCCCGATCGGTACCGCTGACCATCCGCATTGGTGAGGTGATTGCTCCTCCGCGATCGACCGATCGAGAGGAACTTGAAGCCGTCACGCGTCAGTGTGCCGATGCCATTAATGCCTTGCACGCTTTAGGACGCTAAGCGGCTGCAATCAAAGGCTTGCTCTATATAGGACTCGTCCCACAACCAGCCCGTTTCGGGTTAATGAACACTAACGCGATCGAGGACTAAAAGATGTCGGATCTAAAAGCAGAACTCACTGAGGCAGTCTCTGAGGCAGCGTGGGACTGGTTAGCCCCTCATGCGCGCCGAGACTCTCTCATTGTGGTCGAGCCAGGGCTAGATGTTGTCGATGTTGGCGTAGCGCTTGCCAACGATAATGTCACACGCGTGCAGCACTGGATCGCAGAAGATTTAATCCATAAACCGTCATCTCAGCAACTCTCTAGCTGGAATACAGACCAATCCAAGCGCTTTAATGCGCTCATCGTCCAGCCTTACGTGCTTGTGCAAGAGTTTGCCGCTGAAAAGTAAGCACCACAGCATAGAGAAGAGGTGAAAAGCCCTGTCTTTCTTTGATTACCGCCTGACAGCAAAACAGTCTCTAGGCAAGCAGTTCGCCTGTTTCCTGTAAGGAGTGCAAGCGGCGGTAGATGCCTTCACGGGTGAGCAGTTCATCGTGGCTACCCACTTCGACGATGTGACCTTTTTCGAGCACAACGATTTTGTCAGCTTCGCGCACGGTGCTCAGTCGGTGAGCAATGATAATCAGCGTCCGGGTGCCGAGAATAGCACGCATTGCCAATTGGATTGCACGCTCTGATTCGTAGTCCAGGCTGGACGTTGCTTCGTCAAAAATCAATACATCTGGTTCTATAACCAGGGCGCGGGCGATACCCAGGCGTTGACGTTGACCGCCAGAGAGCCGCACACCTCGCTCACCGACGATCGTGGCATAGCCTCTGGGCATCGTGCGGATAAAGTCTTCTGCCTGGGCAATGCGACACGCCTCACGTACCTGCTCAAACGTCGCGTTGGGGTTGCCGTAGACCAGATTATCAAGTAGCGTCCCGTTGAAAACATCGACATCTTGATGAACGATCGCCAGTCGTTTGCGGTAGCCCGTAACATCCAGGCGGCGTAAGTCCTGTCCATCCATCAAAATAGTGCCACTGTCCGGCTCGAAGTAGCGGAACAGGAGTTTGACCAGGGTAGACTTCCCTGACCCCGATCGCCCTACCAGCGCGATCGTTTGGTATGGCTCAATGAGCAGATTAATATCTTGCAGTACCGGGCGATCGGGGTCGTAACCAAAGGTCAGGTGCGAAAATTCAACCTTGCCAGTGAACTGATAGGTAGGGGCAGCGTTTTGATCCCAGACAAGGCTACCCGCATCTTTGCCAGCCGGAAGCTGCATAAATTCGTGAAAGCGAATCATCGACGCATAGCGACGGGCAAACACCTCTGCGAGTTGGCTAATTGGCTCCACTTCGGCATACGCCATGCTTGAGATTGTCAGCGTGGTAATGAAATGACCGAGAGAGATATGACCTCGAATGGCTGCCAGCAGTGTAAACACCAGCACCAAAAACACACAGGTTTGCACGATCGTGCGTTCGTACATGCCTAACATAACGTAGCCTTTGTGAATGCGATAGTCCACTACTTTAAATTCGCGATCGAGCCGTTGGCGCTGCCGGCTTAGCTCTTGCGCTTCGGTGGCAAACGCCTTCACCGTTTTGATGTTGGTAATAATTTCTGAGTTGCGGCTTTCGGTGTCCTCCACATAGCGATCGAGTCGTTCCTCTTGCTCAGTCAGCTTGATCAAACCAGATAAACTGAAGCTGAGAATACCGACGAATGACACTAGCAACACCAGAGCAATGCGCCATTCGATGAGCCAGATGATGGCAAAAATGCCCACAATGCGAAACAGCTTTGGCAACAGTTGCCCGGTAATTTCGGGATAGGTCCAGGTATGGTTTGCCAGCCCTTTAGCAACGCGAGACGCAATGCGTCCAGGGTTATTTTCGTCGTAAAACTCCAGCGGCAACGTCAGCACCTTTTCTAGCGCTTTTTGAGCATGGTCACGACGGGCACGAAAAGCAGTATCCCAGTTAAACCAGGGACCCAACCAGGGTTGAATGGGGGCGCGACCCACCGACACCAGCCCCACGATCGCCAGCAGCACCAGCAGCGAGAGCGATCGCCCCTGTGTTTGCCCCGTGACATAAGCAACGCCTGCGACAAAGTTCTGCACAAAGGCATCTAATGGCTGCTCGGACAGCACATTGAGAATTTGCCCGATCGCATACGGCACAAATAAATCAATAATCTCGAAGGCACTCATCATTGCAATGCTGAAGACGGAGATGCGCCAATACCTGTCGTAGTAGCGAACAATGTCTTGAAATTTCGCCATGGTTCCTCCTAGAACGGTCAATACCGGGTTGCGTCAGGCAAGGCGACGGTTTAGGCAGCCGCCAGCACAAGCAAGTAATCTTGCTGTAAGAGTTCCCTCACAGGGGAAGCAGTCAAAGGTAGAAGCCTGATTCAGGCTGTGGCGTTTGCAGACTCAACGCCTTTGCTTACACATGAACGAATGACTGATGAACGGAACGAGTCGGGCAAAAGGCAGCTACTAAAGGAGTACGGTCATTAGATGCTCCAGCACTAGTATCCAAACGCAGTCAAATCATGCGATCGCTCTTTTGCCTCTTCGCAAGTACTACAGAAGTAGTATCGTAATACAACTACAGCCTTTTGTGTTAAATTCCTGAAGCAGAGAAAATTTTTCAGCCATTCGCTCGGCACAAAGCTGTCCTGCGATCGCGCCTCAGGTCCTTTTCTTACGCCCTGTTTCGCCTTTATGGCCTCCGTTTGCCCTATTTCCTCCTTTTGAACGTGGTTGTCTCAGACTCTAGAGAGATGAGTACAGCCTTGACTTCAGCGATCCTGTACACAGCCAGAGGCTAGAAAATCATTTCAAAGATGCAGCCGTACTTTACGTAGTGCGTCTTTATGTAGCGCGTCTTTATGTAATGTAAAAGAGTGTGAATTGGCTAAATGGGCTTTCATGAGGGAAATTACGTATGATTGAGAATTTAGGAATGGCGTTGGGTCTCGATCGCCTTCCGTTATGGATGGCACAGGTGCCAGTAGATGAGACAGTCAACACCCCTGAGAAGGCAGCTTTAGTCTTTTCCGGTCCACAATTTTTTGTTGCTCTGGTTTCTGGGGTAATCCTGGCGTTTGCCTTTCAATTATTATTAACCAATCTTTCCGTTGCCTTGGGGCTTTCCTACCTGGGACGTTCGTCAGACGATGATGACCACGCCAATCATACGGATCATCATGAGTCAGGTAGTCTTGGCGGCACGATCAAAAAGATTGGCACTGCTGTCGGGTTATGGACACTGCTGACAGTCAGCCTTGCGCTGTTTCTTGCTTGTCTGTTAGCGGTTAAATTGAGCCTCATTAGTAGTGTTGGCTTGGGTGCGATCGTTGGGATCGTCATCTGGGGGGCGTACTTCTGCTTGTTAGTGTGGGTTAGTTCGCTGACGGTTGGTTCCCTGGCTGGCTCAGTAGTCAACACCGCAACATCTGGCTTTCAAGCCATCTTTGGCACCGCAACCGCAGCACTGGGTGCTAAAGCCGTCAACAATCAGGTTGTAGCTACCGCAGAAGCCGCTGCCGCTGCCGTCCGACGTGAATTAGGCTCTGGGCTTGACCCGGCTAGTGTGCGCGATTCGATCGAAGATTACCTGGATACACTGCGTCCACCCAGTCTGGACATCCCTAAAATCCGGGGCGAGTTTGAAAAGCTAGTCAATGATCCTGAATTGAAGGAACTCGCTGGCAGTGGTTCTCCGATCGAAATTGCCGATCGTCTGCGTCATATCGATCGCGGCACTTTTATCAACCTTGTTAGCAGTCGTACTGACCTCTCAAAACGGGATACCGAGCGCCTGGTCAACCAGCTTGAATCGGTTTGGCAAACGGTTGTCAATCAGTTTCAGAAAAAAGACCCCACCTCGGATCTGCTCGAGTATCTGAAGTCGGTTCAGCCGGGTGCAGTCAACGATCAAGAACTGAATGCCAAAATTGATCGGCTCACAGAAGAAGTCCGTCAGCAAAAGAACCTGGCACAGTCAGGGCAACTGGCACCCGCTCAATCAACCAAGGAAGAAGGAAGTTTAGTCGATCGTGCGCTTCAGCTTGGTTTTACCACCTTGATGGGAACCGTGATGCAGCGTGGTGATCTGTCTGACTTAAATGTAGAGAAAATTCTCGGTCAGCTTCAAACAGCTAAAGACAAGATCAGCGACACTACCAAGCAGGTAGCGCAAAAAGTACCAGGACAACCCTTTAGTACCGTTAAAGCCGATGTAGAAAACTACCTGCTCAATACCTACTATTGGCATTTCAACCGGGAAACCCTGCAAACCGAGTTTAAGGACGTGATCTACGATCCAGATGCCGATCCTGCCACCGTGCAGCGTCAACTGGAACAACTGAATCGCTCCTCCTTTGTTGACATTCTGACTCAGCGTAGCGACATCACCCCCGCTAGAGTCTCGGAAATCGCTGACCAGTTAGAGGTCATTCGGACATCGGTGCTGGGTACTGTGAAAGCAGTCGCAGATCAGGAGCAATCCAACGATGCTCGCGGTCGCGTCGAGAACTATTTGCGATCGACCGATAAAGCAGAACTTAACCCCGAAGGCATTGAGCGCGATTTCCGTCTGTTGCTGGACGATCGTGACGCTGGTTTCGATGCCCTGAAGAGCCGGCTCAGTCAGTTTGACCGCAATACCCTGGTCTCGCTGTTATCGCAACGGCAAGATATGACGCCCGAAGATGCCGATCGTGTGGTCGGTCAGCTTGAAGGCACCCGCGATAAAATCTTGAATTCGGCTCAAGAATCGCAAGAGCGCGTTAAAGCAGAGGCACTGGCAGTGCGCGGTCGGGTCGAAAACTACCTGCAAAATACCAACAAAGCAGAACTTAACCCCGAAGGGATCAAGCGTGATTTTCGCCTGTTGCTAGACGATCCTCAAGCTGGACGCTCTGCCTTGCGCGATCGCCTCTCCAGTATTGATCGCGACACACTGGTTCAACTGCTTGCCCAACGGCAAGATATGACGCCCGAAGATGCCGATCGCGTGGTGAGCCAGCTTGAAGATGTGCGCCACAACGTGCTTAATGCGCCTCAGATTGTGGCAGATAAAGCCCAGGCACAGTACGACCAGGTAACAACAGCGATCGCTGAATACTTGCGCCGCACAAACCTGTCAGAACTCGACCCGGATGGCATTCAACGCGACTTAAACACGCTGTTACATGATCCCAAGCAAGGCTCGATCGCCCTACGGCAGCGCCTCTCGCATATGGATCGCGAAACCCTTGTGAAGTTGTTGAGCCAGCGGGAAGACTTGACCGAAGAGCAAGTCAATCAGTACATCGATCAGGTGCAAGAGGCGATTAGTCGTATCGTCCGTTCACCGCGTCGATTAGCAGCGCGCACCCAGCAACGGGTGCAAGACTTCCAGTCAAATGTCGAAAGCTACCTGATCAATACGGACAAGGAAGAGCTGAATCCTGACGGTATCAAGCGCGACCTACAACTTTTGCTCAACGATCCACGGGCTGGAGTCGGCAATCTAGGCGATCGCCTGTCTCAAGTTGACCGTTCTACTATCGTCGCGTTGCTGTCACAGCGGCAAGACATGACCGAAGATGAAGCCAACCGCATCGTAGATCAGGTGCTTTCGGTGCGCGACCAGGTGACTGCTCAGATCCAGAAAATCCAGAACCGTCTCCAGTCTGTGCTAGATGGCATTTTGGCAAAAATCCGCGATTACCTCAACGCCCTCGATCGCCCAGAACTCAACTACGATGGCGTCAAGCGTGATGTTCGTACTCTTTTCTACGATCCTCAAGCGGGCTTTGAAGCACTGCGCGATCGCCTGGGTAGCTTTAACCGCGATACGCTGGTAGCCGTGCTTAGCTCCCGCGACGACATCTCCGCCGATCAGGCTAATCACCTCATTGATCAGGTAGAAGATGCCCGTGCCAGTGTGCTACGCCGAGCTGAGCGTATGCAAGACGACGCCCAACGGCGACTAGAGCAGGTGAAGTACCAGGCGCAAAAACAGGTCAAAGAAACGCAAAAAGCTGCAACTGCCGCTTCGATGTGGCTCTTTGGCACTGCCTTGGTCTCCGCTGGCTTTGCCGCGTTAGCTGGGGCGCTTGCCGTTAGACAGTAAGTTTCTTTCTAGCCAAACCTCACAGAGCAGCCTCTCCAACCGTCACGGAGGGGCTTTTTTCATGCCCGATCGTCAACCCCATGTATAAAAATGCCTCTTCAGCAAAAGCAAACAATCTAGATATTGCACGCTTACTAAAACCAACAGCGGCTTACGTTCAAATCAGCAGTTATAGCTGTAGCCACAAAGCTTGCGGCACTGCGTTTTTGCAAACGCTTTCTGTTGACTAATGAGTTTTAGAGTGCGCCGTAACCTTACTGGCAGTGGCTATATAGAGGATTTCAATATCTGTTGGGTTTGAATTGTTAGACCGTGATGCCAGAGGCACTAGAGTTCAATTCTATGAGCTGTTTCAAGAGATCTTCAATGGGAGTACGTAACATAGCTTGCGTAGGAGGAATAGATAGTGCTGTTGGCCAAACATTCAACAAACAAAATAGTTGTTTACCAACCTTCAAATCATCACCAAAACCTGACCAATTGCAACTGCTCATCACAACGAGAAACATTTTTGCATTTGGAAATACCTCTTTTAGTTTCTGTTCCCGACGCTCAAAATCAGACTTCCAATTGTGGCGACTCCAACCAAGCTGCGTTTTACACTCAACAACAGCCAACAACTCAGAGTCTTTCCAGATACTAATATCAGGACGCATCGCCTTGCGTTTACGTTGAACAGGTCGCTCTGATGCAATTTCGAGATCTAGCCCTTTTACATCATTAAATAACTTGAGAAAAAATAGAATTGTCTCTACAAAAAAGTCTGAACCTGCTTGCGCAACTTTCTTGTCAAGAAAATACTTAATCTTTGATTGCATGACATAGAAAGCACGTAGTCGATTAGCGATTGCTTGGGAGTACGCAAAATCGGCATCTGTCTCCCAAAGCGACCTCATCTGCTCGTATGAACTTTGTAAAGTAAGCACCAGGTTATCCAGTGCCTGAGCATACTCATCTTGTAGTTCAATAGGCATAGCACTTCCTATGATGGATAAATCAAGAAACCTATTTCAGAGCAGTCCTTATTAAAAGGGGAGTAGCTAGCGCTGATTCAAACTTGATACTCCCTAGATAGCTTTCAAACGCACTTACTGTAAGCAACTTGCTTTCCAACAAAGCAGTCTAACTTAGACCTTTAGTGCCACCATTTTTTGGACTGCTTCGACGATTTGCTGCGGCTGTACGATCGTCAGATTTTCCAGGGTGCCGTTGTAAGGGGTCGGAATATCTTGAGACGATAGTCGCACTACGGGGGCATCTAGCTCGTCAAACAGGCGATCGTTGATCGAGGCAATGACTTCAGCCGCAATACCACCCGTCCGCATGGCTTCTTCGACAATAATCACGCGATGGGTTTTGCGAATGGATGCGCCGATCGTGTCAAAGTCCAGCGGTTTTAGCGAGAGCAGATCAATCACTTCGGGATCGTAGCCGTCTTTTTCCAGCGTTTTGGCTGCCTGCATCACGTGATGGCGCATCCGCGAATAGGTGATGATGGTGACATCCTCGCCCGATCGCACCACTTCAGCTTTGTCTAACGGCAATAAATATTCGCCTTCTGGCAAATCTTCTTTCAAGTTGTAAAGCAGAACGTGCTCAAAAAACAGCACTGGATTGTTATCTCGAATTGCTGACTTGAGCAAACCTTTGGCGTTGTAAGGCGTTGAACACGCCACAATTTTGAGTCCCGGCACTGCCTGAAAGTAAGTCTCTAAGCGTTGGGAGTGTTCTGCACCAAGCTGCCGACCCACGCCACCGGGACCACGAATCACCATTGGGATCTTAAAGTTGCCGCCCGATGTATAACGCAGCATTCCAGCATTATTGGCAATCTGGTTAAACGCCAGCAGCAAGAACCCCATATTCATGCCTTCGATAATGGGGCGGAGTCCTGTCATTGCGGCTCCTACTGCCATACCAGTGAAGCTGTTTTCCGCGATCGGGGTATCGAGCAACCGCAGATCACCATACTTCTTGTACAGATCCTTCGTCACTTTGTAGGGACCGCCATAATGCCCTACGTCTTCCCCCATTACCATCACGGTAGGGTCGCGCTGCATTTCTTCATCGATCGCTTCGCGCAGGGCATTAAAGAAAAGTGTCTCTGCCATTGGTTCCTCTCATTGCGGCAAGTTCTGTGATTTTACAAGAATCTTGAGACATTTAGCTTTTAG
>JBBSHC010000022.1:0-12510 GCA_038253425.1 Leptolyngbyales cyanobacterium
CACCGATCGCATGAGTTGGATGGCTTGCTGCCAGCGGCTCACGACCAAATTCCAGTCATCCTGCGATTGCGCCGAGACGGTAATACTGCCAGCACTTTCTGCTTTTTCCAAAGCATCCTTGTAGGAATCAGCTTGCTTAAGCGGTGTCGTTGGCTGTAACGCTGGAGCCACTGCTAGTGGATCGATCGCAGGCGGTGCTGTGCTAGTGACTGGGGTTGTTTCTACGCTCTTAGTCACGGTGCTGACAGTTGTGTTGCGACTACAGGCAGTGCCAGTGACCAAAACCGTACCAGATAACACAAGCAGAACGACACCGGAGCAAGAGCGCTTAAGCATGGTTAGGAAAACTCACGGGTAAGATGATGATGTTGGAACGCTAATTTTTAGGTCTGTTAGATTTAAATTCACATTCCAGCTATAGAGTTCCGCAATGTGGAAGCCGAATCAACTCCTGCTACGAAAATAGCAAATCGGCAGACGCGACGATCGTAGTCTTACAGCGGTTTGCAGTTGAGTACAACACAGCTTTGGGTGAGCGGTCAGCAATTAGCTTTTTGCTCATCGGACTGTGGCTGATCCATTTGAACATCCCTGTAACTAGAGTTGTAAACAACTGAAGTCGGTAGCGCTATGCTTCTTTGCCGTCCTCACTCCTTACTCCCCACTCCCCGCTCCCAAACCGCAGAACGGGTACTTCCGGCTTTAAGCAACGTTGCACAACGTAAGCAACACCATAAAAAGCAAGTCTGGTTTTACTCCAGCGCCTACATGCTTATGCTGAACGCTTGACCCGGTTTGAGCGTGGCATAATGAGGCGTTCATGTCTGTTTACAAAGGTGGCTATGGTCTTCTCTCCTACTCAGCCTGCGTTGCTAGTTTTGGCGGATGGAACGTCCTATCAAGGGTGGTCCTTTGGGGCAACTGGCACCGCGATCGGTGAGGTTGTTTTCAATACGGGTATGACTGGCTATCAGGAGGTTCTCACTGATCCCAGCTATTGTGGTCAAATTGTCACGTTTACATACCCTGAGTTAGGCAACACGGGCGTTAATCCGGACGATGAAGAATCAGCCCACCCTCAAGTGCGAGGCACGATCGCCCGCAATGTTTGCTTCAAACCTAGCAACTGGCGATCGACCCAATCCTTACCTGATTATCTGAAGCAGCACAATATTCTGGCAATCTACGGCATTGATACTCGCGCCTTGACTCGTAAGATTCGTTCAACCGGGGCGATGAATGGGGCGATATCGACCGAAATGCTTGACCCAGCAGATTTGCTACGGCATGTGCAAGATGCACCCAGCATGGCAGGGTTGAATCTAGTGCGGGAAGTAAGCACCAAAACCAGCTATGAATGGTCGGATGCCACCCAATCGGTTTGGGAGTTTGGACCGATCGCCGCTCCCGGTACCGCTCCCCTGCTGACCGTTGTTGCGATCGACTTTGGCATTAAACGCAACATCTTACGTCGTTTGGCAAGCTATGGCTGTCGCATCATTGTTGTCCCCGCAGACACATCACCTGCCGACATTCTCAAGTACAACCCGGATGGCATTTTTCTTTCCAATGGACCTGGTGATCCGGCGGCTGTCAGTGAAGGCATTGCCACTACCAAGGCACTACTAACCAGCCAAAAGCCCATCTTTGGCATCTGTATGGGGCACCAAATCTTGGGGCTATCGCTTGGCGCAGAGACGTTTAAGCTCAAATTTGGTCATCGGGGGTTAAACCAACCCTGTGGGCTGCATCAGCAAGTTGAGATTACCAGCCAAAACCACGGCTTTGCGATCGCTGCCGATTCTTTACCTGCCGCCGATGTCGAAATTACTCATCTTAATTTGAACGATCGCACCGTTGCGGGTCTGCGTCACAAGTCACTACCACTGTTCTCTGTGCAATATCATCCTGAAGCCAGCCCTGGTCCTCACGATGCCGACTATTTATTTGAGCGCTTTGTGCAAACGATGCGAGAGCAGTTACAGGCGGAAGCCAAGCCAGTCGGGTAAGGAGAAAAGATGGGATCGCTAACCTGGAGGCAGGCTTTATGGAAGCACCTTGGCTGCTCAACGCTAGCAAGAACAAGATTTTTTGCGTTTCTAGCGATCGCAGCTCGATCGTCAAGGGTTCACACTCCTATTTTTTCAAGTATTCGTTAAAATGTTGGCATTTCGAGGCTATTCTACAGTGGTAAAGCCGCTGGCTAGGATGTATACTTGAACGTCGAATTAAGGATTAAAAAGCTAGGAGGGTTCTATTCCTGACCAACTGACCCTGACTGTCAGCTTGAGAGGCACGCGTGAAGTTAGGGATAATTATCAGTTATTTCGCCTCACAGGTCTTTTAGACGCTTTTTCAGAGCCTACCTTCCGTAAGGTACTCACTAAGTGTATTGAGGAAGGTCCCAAGCACATTATTCTGGATCTATCCAAGATTGACTTCGTTGATAGCTCTGGTTTAGGCGCACTGGTGCAACTTGCCAAAAAAGCCCAAACCGCCGAAGGTACTTTGCAAATCGTGACCAATCCCCGCGTTACACAAACAGTGAAACTGGTTCGTTTAGAGCAGTTTCTCTCGCTGCAAACGTCGGTTGAAGTTGCGATCGAAAATGCAAAGTCTGCCTAAGTTCATGCGTCCTTTTGTAGCATCCGCAACGAGCAACTGATGCGATCGCTCACTCTGTGGCAAACGACTTAATGCAGGCTCGCTTGCTTTGGAGAAGCTTTGCCACACCTGAGTAGCTAGGTACTGGCTAGGTACTGACTAAGCGCATTTGTTGGGAGAGTGCGTGAGACTGCTCGTGTGCTGGAGCAATTTTCATCGCCCTTTTCCACAGGTTCGGCTCGTTGTTTTGGGTTGCTGAGGTGCCTACCTCGTGCAGCCTTCAGCCGCTACAGAGCGATAGATTACACACCTTATAAAATAGACGTGCTGCAAATCAATGCCTAACCATTGGCTACAACGCCTGCTTGCTCTACATTATGGGCATTAGCTGTTGCTGCCGATAGGGAGCTTGTTTGTACTGCGTGCTATGAGTTAAGGGTACTTGCCGCTATCCAATCTCTTGCCACACCTGACGCTATGACGATCGCTAACCGCTTGTCGGATGACGCCCTCAATTCCACCTTGAGCCAGTTGAGTGCTTGGAGCCTTAAAGACGGCAAGCTTCATCGCCAACTCCAGTTTCCTTCGTTTGTGGAAGCTTTTGGCTTTATGTCCAGCGTGGCGCTAGTTGCCGAGTCAATGGGGCACCATCCAGAGTGGTTCAACGTGTATAACCGCGTCACCATTGACCTGACAACGCACGATGCAGGTGGCATTACCAGCAAGGACGTTGAGCTTGCCCGTAAAATTGATGCCCTGGCTCAGTAGAATGCTCCGTGTTCCTTCATTGCGTCCTTTTAACAGTCAGTTTTGAGTAAGCGCATGGGTATGGCTCATCTCATTGAAAGGCGATCGCGTTTCTACTGCTAAAAAAGAAGCCCCCGGAGGTTATTGGGGGCTTTTGCGTTAAGGAGTGATGAAGCGAGAATAGTACAAATGTACGATATTGATCCATGTTTGTCAATCCACTTTGCCCTAGGAATGTCTCAGGGGTAGCACGGTGATTTGAGCTGTCTAAGCTACAGCCTGAGTAGCAAAAGGCTAATCGCTGAACGCTAACGACTGAATGCTCACCCAATGTTGTCTTGCACTCAACTGAAAACTGCTGTAACTGCAAGTCATGTGCATTTCATCCAAAAGCAGAAAGACTGCGGTACAGCGTTTATACTGTGGCGGTAGTTGCGTTGGTTTTAGTTAGAGGTGTAGCGCTCTCAAAGCAGTTTAAAACTCTGAGCGTTAGATGAATTTTTGGTAATCGTTGCCAGGTGTCATCCTGAATGATGAGCGATCGCAGGGAAAGATAATTAAGTTGCCCTCTTTTGCCGATACACCTCTGCCGAGACATCTATGCCTCAAGCTTACGCCCAAAGTTCAGTCAACCCAGCCCCATTTACAGTAGCCTCTTCAACTAATGCAACGGTCAGCAGTGCAGCGATCGGTAGTTCAACGATCGGCTGGTTATTTCTTGCTGTTTCCTTTGGTCTTGTGCTGGGTTTATTTGGCTATAAGAAACACTGTGATCGACAGCGATCGCGCTTGCTCAAACGACAGAGAGCGATGCTAGAAACCATATGGCGCATCAGTTCAAAAAAATAGAAGGAAATAACGCGAGAGAATGCGAAGACAGCATGATTTTAAGCCTCCATTGCTAGCTGCCCCTGCTTCACCGAAAAGATCTGGGACGAATAAAGCCATTGGGCATCAAACGAACCTAGATGCGTGGTGGTGATGAGCGTTTGATAGCGGTCTTGAATGGTCTCCAAAAGTTGATTTTGGCGACTGAGGTCAAGCTCTGCCAGCACATCGTCAAGTAAGAGCAAGGGCGGCTCACCAATCACGTCTTCAATGAGCTTGAGTTCGGCAAGCTTGAGTGCCAGTACCAGCGTGCGCTGCTGCCCCTGTGACCCATATTGCCGTGCCGAGGTCTGATTAATCGTGAACTCTACCTCGTCGCGATGGGGACCGACAAGGGTTGTGTTCTGGTATTGCTCTGCGATCGCTCGCTCCCCAATCTTCTCCAAAAAAACCTGTTTGATCACCGCTGGATCATCCTCGGTTAGCGGTACATTTGGTGCATAGGTCAGCTCCAACTCTTCAGTACTGCCGCTAATTTCACGATGCCATCGTTGTGCCAAAGGAGCCAATCGTTGTAAGACTCTGGCGCGACGCCGGATCACCCGAGTACCTGCCGCTGCAAGTTGGGCATCCCACAACGCAAGCTCGGTAGAGGTAGGCATAGTCGTTTGCAGAATGTCGCGATCGGCTTGCGTTTCCACATCCGGCTCCTGACTTCTGACTTCTGACTCCTGACTCCCGCCCCCCATGTCCTGACTCCGTTTCAACAACGCATTCCGCTGACGCAGAATCTGGTTGTACTGCTGCAAGATAGAGGCATAGATTGGCTCAAGCTGTATCAGCAGAGCATCCACCCAGTTGCGCCGCTGCTCTGGACCACCCCGCACGAGGTCTAAATCCAGGCTGGAAAACTGCACCATATTGAGAATGCCCAGAAAATCAAGCTGGCGTCGGACAGCCTCACGATTAAGAGCAACAGTGCGACGGCTATTGACCCGCAAGGTAACGGCTAAGTCTACAGATCCCATCTCTCGTTCTAGCTGGGCAGAAACTTGTGCGATCGCTGCGCCTGTGTAAATCAAATCCCGATCGCGCGAGGTGCGGTGCGATCGTAAGGTAGATAATAATTCCACCGATTCCAGCAGATTTGACTTGCCCTGAGCATTGTTGCCGACCAGGATCGTTTTGGGCGCGTTAAACTCCACCGTCTGATCCAGGTAGTTGCGAAATTGCCGGAGGTGGAGCGTTTTGAGGTACATGGAGGAGGCGAGTGATGAGCTTTGCGTGATGAGTTTTGAGTTAAAGATGCAGTTTAAAACTCACTAGCAGCGCCAAACGCTACTCTTCACTCATACCGCGTTACTTCCTCATCTTGACGTACCACCGATACACTAGCTTCTCTAATTCCACCCAGACAAACATCAGCGCACTGACGCCCAAGCACACACCAAGTTCAAAGGCACTTAAATAGTAAGTGTTGAAGAAATTACGCAAAAAGGGTACGTAGATCAGTGCGAGTTGCAAGAGCGAGGTGAGAGTAACGGCTGCCAACAGAAATGGATTGGAGAACGGGTTAAGTTCGATCGTCAAGCGGATATTAGAACGGATTGCCAGTGCGTGCCCCATCTGGGCAATACAGAGGGTAGTAAAAACCATCGTTTTCCAGCGATCGCCATTCGGATCGGCAGCGGTGGGGTTGGCATGAGCGTAACCGTAAGACCACGACATTAGCCCGATCGCTAAGATCGCCAGCACAATACCGATGCGAATCATATAAGCGCCCAAACCACGGGCAAAAATGCTCTCGCCAGGGTCGTGGGGTGGACGGTTCATCACATCAGGTTCTCCTGGCTCTACTGCCAGTGCTAGGGCGGGTAAACCATCTGTGACCAGGTTCATCCAGAGAATTTGCAAGGGCGAGAGGGGCACACCACCTAAACCAATTAATGGTGCAGCAGCAATGGTCAATAGTTCGCCAATGTTGCTGCCCAAAATGTATTTAATGAAGCGCCGAATGTTGGTATAAACTACGCGCCCTTCTTCAGTCGCAGCAACGATTGTGGCGAAGTTGTCATCTAGCAGCACCATATCGCTGGCATCTTTGCTCACATCCGTTCCCGTAATGCCCATTGCGATGCCAATATCTGCTTGCTTGAGCGCCGGGGCGTCGTTCACTCCGTCTCCTGTCATGGCAACGATGCGGTTCCGACTTTGAAGCACTTGCACAATCCGCAGTTTGTGTTCTGGTGACACACGCGCGTAGACGCTGACCTCATCTACCTGGTTTCCTAGCTCCTCCAGGCTCATTTTTTCTAGTTCTCGTCCGCTGAGTACACGATCGCCCGCTTTCGCAATGCCTAAATCCTCTGCCACTGCCTGCGCGGTCAACTGATGATCACCCGTAATCATGATGGGACGAATGCCTGCCGATCGACACCGAGCAACCGCATCTCGCACTTCAGGACGGGGGGCATCCAGCATTGCCACCAAGCCCAACCAGACCAACTCGCGCTCCGAGGTTTCATCTGATCCTTCCGGCGGCACTTCAGTTAAAGGCTTGCAGGCAAAGCCCAGCACCCGCAGCCCCCGCCCTGCCATCTGATTGTTTTGCTTCAAAATGACTTGGCGTTGGGAATCAGTAATCGCTTTCGCCATGTCACCTACCTGAATCTGCGTACAGCGCTCCAGGATCAGTTCTGACGAACCTTTGGTAAACATCATGTAGTGAGACGTACTGCCCGTTAGGGCGGGATCCGCATCCATCACTTCCACGATCGTGCTCATCCGCTTCCGCTCTGAGGAAAAGGGAAACTCAGCCACACGCGGCAATTTGCTTGACCACTGATCTTTCTCAAACCCTGCCTTGCCTGCCAGCGTGAGCAGTGCGCCTTCAGTAGGGTCGCCTAAAATAGTCCAGTCGCCATTGTCTTGCTGCAAAACAGCGTCATTGCAGATGGTGCAAGCGGTAAGTAAGTTCAACAACTCCGGCTGTTCTTGTGGATCGATCGCCACATCGATTGGACCCTCAACAATGGCAAACTCACCTGCGGGGCTATAGCCCTCGCCTGTCACCCGCAGAGAGCCACTGCTGGTATGCAATAACTGCACCACCATCTTGTTTTGTGTCAAAGTACCCGTTTTATCGGAACAAATAGTAGTTACAGAGCCAAGCGTCTCAACCGCAGGCAGCTTACGGATCAGGGCGTGCCGTTTTACCATGCGCTGCGTTCCCAATGCCAGCGTGACCGTGATGACAGCGGGTAACCCTTCGGGGACGATCGCTACTGCCATACTGAGTGATACTTCCAGAAAATCTTTGCCAACGTCACTCAAGGCAACATCCAGCAAATTTTTCCCGCTTTGCCATGCAGCGTGAGCGATACCGCCAATGACCACCAATGCTACTAGTGCTAACGCTCCTCCTACCAGCACTTTGCTGAGCTGCTGCATTCGCTTCTGCAACGGGGTCGCTTCTGTTTCAACCGACTGGAGTAGCGTCGCAATGCGTCCCAATTCGGTTTGCATTCCAGTGCTGGTGACGATGACGGTTGCCCGTCCCTGAAGCACTTCGGTGCCCTGATAAACCACATTGATGCGATCGCCCAGTGGCGTGTCGGACGGTAGCTCCACATCAACTCGTTTGTTGACGGCTTGCGCCTCTCCGGTCAGCGCTGACTCCCGAATCTGCAAATTGGCAGCCTCCAGCAGACGACCATCCGCTGAAACTTGTACGCCTGCTTCTACCAGCATCACATCGCCGGGAACCAGCTCTTTCGAGTCAACTTCGATCGTCTTACCATCGCGAATGACGCGAACTCTCGATGATGCCAACTTTTTGAGAGCGGCTAGATCTTTCTCGGCTTTGCTCTCCTGAAAATAACCGAGTAGCCCATTGAGGATGACGATCGCGAAAATAGCGATCGTGTCCTTAAAGGGAATTTCACCTGGATCAAGCTTGCCTGCTCTCCAATCCAGAAGATCTAAGGCTCCTGAAATCAGCGCCACCACGATCAATAAGATCAACATGATGTTGGTGAACTGCTCCACCAAAATTTCCCATGAGCTGCGCCCACCCGTCTCTACCAATTCATTAGAGCCATACTGCTCAAGTTGAGCGGCTGCCTGCTGTGTGGTCAAACCAACCTGGCGATCGCTCTGAAACTGCTCTAACGTTTGGTTCACACTTAACGAGTGCCAGCTAGACGTTGGAGTGGACGAGGATACGTGTACAGTCATAAGAATTCAGGTGAGGGAGAATGTTATAACACCTACAGCACTCGATCATAGTGCTTAAATTTAGTAGTTAGCACTATTAAATAGTGTGAATGCGATTACGTAAAGCCTGCTAGATTTTTTTGTTCATGGCTGTTAATCCCTTTATTCCGCAAAATCTAGTTGGTAGACAAAGAGAACTGGAACAAGTCAGTCAGATTCTTGCTGCCGACGGTGATCTCCTGCTGGCTGGCGTGCCAGGTAGTGGACGGCGCACCTTATTGCGTCACGCTGCCGACACGGTTGGAGCCAGAGTGATTGAAATCGACTGTTTGCGTGCGACCGATGGTAGCCGTTTCCTGCACCTCCTTACCGAAGGTATTTTGGCTGCTTTTCACTCATCTGCCGAGTTGGCGCTGATTCAAAAGTGGAGCCACACTCAACCAATTATTCTTGAAACGGCGGCAAACGGGCAGGCACAACTCGTTTGGCATTTGTTGCCAAAGCACGAATGGGTGCTGTTTCAAAGCTTACTGGCACTGCCGCAGGTGATGGCAGAATGGCTGGGTTGCCGCGTTGTGCTTGTCTTCTTAAACTTCTCGCACATTCGCTCATGGGATCGCGCTGGCAGGTGGCAAAGCTATTTGCGCCAAGAAATTCAACAGCAAACGCAAGTTAGCTACGCCTTGATTGCCACGGTCGCCGAACGCTGGGTGCAAGCGAGCAACGTGCAGGTTGTCTTTTTGGGACCGCTTGAAAAAACCGAACTGTGCGCCTGGATTGTGCCTGCTATGGCAGCAGAGGGTCTTCAATTTGACCCTGAAGGTCAGGCGTTGGCGCTTTTTCTAGAGTATGTGCAGGGACATGTGGGTGATGCGATCGCGCTGGCACGTCGCCTTTGGCTTGATCACCACACGCGAGAACATTTTCGGTGGACGGTTGATGAGCGAACTTTCGATCGTGTTGATCACACACTTACTCCATCTTCGATCGAGCCAGCCAGTGAGCAACCGCTCAACAAGCAACCATCCGACCCTCAAAGCCTTCACCTCCACCACATTTATCGCAGTACCCTCGGCTTGGTTGAAGATTTATCGCTAACGTTTGAGTCCTTAATTCTGCTACTGCCGCCCAGCCAGGTACGAGTGCTCGAAAGCCTTGCCCTAGACCCAACTGACAGCCCACACTCGCGGGAATACATTCAAAAGCACCAGCTTTCTAGAGGGGGTGGACTGCAAGGAGCCTTAGCGAGTCTTGAGCAAAAGGGGTTGGTCTACGGATCGGAGTACGGCTATCGCATTACCATGCCCCTACTGGCGTTCTGGCTCAAATATCGGCTTGCGTAGAGTGCTGTTACGGTGAAGAAACCAGGTTGGCTTTCTTGCAGCGATCGAAGACACACCATGGAATGAAACTCTAACGCCCGCATGACGCAAGGCAAATCAAAGTTTAGAGGCATACAGAGCGGCTCCAAGCAGCCCCACTTGCGGGTTTAACACGATGTGTACGGGCACCATTTCTAACAGAGGCAGCATTCGCCCTTTATCAATCAAAGCACTGAGGAAACTGCTTCCTTGAATCAGGGGTAAGATCTTGGGCGCAATGCCACCCGCAATATACAGCCCACCGTAGGGCAGCAGCTTGAGTGCCAGGTTGCCCGCTTCCGCACCATACGCATCAACAAACATGTGCATCGCCTGCTCTGAAAGCCGATCCCGCTTTTCCAAAGCTGCCTGAGCGATCGCAGCGGCAGGATCAACGCTCTTCTCACGCCCAATTTCGCGTTCCCACGTTTGCACGATATTGCCAACATCGGGCGATTCGGCGGCAAACTGGCGATCGCGCAAAAATTGGTAAATGGCAACGACCCCCTGCCCAGAGACAACCCGCTCCACAGAAAGACGCTGAATGTTGTGCTTTTCGAGCAGGTAGCGCGACAGTTGAAACTCAATCTCCGATCGGGGTGCAAAGTCTGCATGTCCGCCCTCGGAGCTATAGACGCGGTAATCGCCATCCTGGTAGATCAAGTAGCCCTGTCCTAATCCGGTTCCGGCACCAATCACACCGATTGGTGCGTGGGGGTCACGTTTGCCAACTTGCAGAGTCAGCACATCAGAGTCTTGTAACCCTAAAACCCCATAGCCAACGGCGGCAAAATCATTAATTAAAGCAACGCGATCGATGCCTAGCTCCTGGCTCAAGCGCGGTGCTGACAGTGACCAGCTAAGGTTCGTGAGTTTAGACGTACCATCCACAACGGGACCCGCGATCGCAAAGCACGCCTTGGAAGGGGCAAACGTTCCGCCCAGTTTTTGCGCTGCCTCACCTAAAAACTGCCGCACTATCGGCACCAGATCAGGAAAATTGGCACTGGGATAACGAGCGTCATACAGTGGTTTGAAAGCATTTGGTTCGTTGATCTCAGCCTCTACCAAACGCAGAATTGTTTTGGTGCCACCAATGTCGCCAGCCAGTAATAATGTCATGCTTTGCCTACTCCATGCTCTGATCCAGCTTAATCACGCCACCGTCGCTTTGCCAAATATCGATTTAAGATGGAATGAAAGCAATCCCTCTCTAGTTACTTTCTTAACGGTTCTACCCTGATCCTACAATCCTGTTAGACCGACCTATGCAGCCATGAATGACAAAGCTTTGGGCATCAAATCATTAGGCATAAACATTGGCGCATCGGCGATCGCGCTGCTGGGTGGCTTAGCGTTCATGCCGTCTGCCCACGCTGTAGATTACGCTCCATCCCGCTTGCCGTCCCGCAGTAGTGATTTGCCTCAGCCCAGCCCAGCACCATCAAACCCATTGACCGATGCTGAACGCGCAGACCTACTTTTCAAACAAGCGCTAGAGCAGGCGGCAAAAGACGATCTGGAAGGCGCGATCGACGCGTTTTCGCAGGCAATTCGGCTCAAGCCAGGGTATGTCATGGCTTACTACAACCGGGGCACGACTTACGCCAATATGGGCAACCCTCGCGCCGCGATCGCCGACTATACCCAGGTGATTCAGCTCAAGCCCAATAACCCCAGAGTGCGCTACAACCGGGGCTTACTCCGGCGATCTTTGGGCGATCGCAAAGGCGCGATCGAAGATTTTCAACAAGCGGCTACTCTCTTTAGACGGCAAAAAATGGTGAAGATGCAGCAGCAGTCGCTAGAGCAAATTAAGCAACTCCAACAGTCGTAGTCGTAATCAAGGTGCCTACTAACGATCGGCAGCGTCCGCTAAACTATGGACTATTGCCGCGTGATGACAGGTGCTTTGAGTGGCAAAAATTGCCCTGCTGATTGGCGTTAGTGAGTACCAAACTGGGTTTACCCCCCTCCCCGGCACCCAGACGGATATCCGGGATATGCAGCGCGTGTTGCAGCATCCGCAAAGGGGCGGCTTTGACGAGGTAACGGTGCTGCCAAACCCCGATACCAACGCCATGCAGCTTGCGATCGAGAAGCTTCTAGCAGACCGTCAACGCGATGATCTGGTACTCCTCTATTTTTCGGGGCACGGGTTTCGGAACCCAGATGATGGTTCCCTTTACTTCGTCACTCGCACAACCCAACAGCGATCGCCGACTACAACCAGGCAATCAAGCTTGCTCCTGACGATGCTGATATTTATGTCAACCGGGGAGTTGCTCACTATGACCTAGGCGAGAATCAAGGAGCGATCCAGGATTACAACCAATCAATCACGCTCAAACCCGACTCTGCTCCTGCCTACATCAACCGGGGTAACGCCTACTACGCTTTAGGCGACAAGCAGGCGGCGATCGAGGATTACCAGAGAGCCGCTGATCTTTATCAACAGCAGGGGCAGACGAAAGAGTATCAGAATGCGCTGAATCAAATCAAAGCACTTCAGGCAAATTAAGGGCTTCTAGAAAAAGGTTTCTACATCCCGTCAAGAGGCATCGCATGGCAGCCCATGATGAGCAAGATGAGCAATTTGCGCTTTACCAGTCTACCGATGGGTTACGTCTAGAACGGCGGCGGGGACGGCTTAATTCAATCGCGCTACCCCGCCCATCATCATCGTAGTCCTCTCTGCGGGGTCGATCGCGGGTATCTGCTCGAAAGCGATCATCCCGTTGGCGATCGCGCGATC
>JBBSHC010000023.1:0-12463 GCA_038253425.1 Leptolyngbyales cyanobacterium
GTGTTGAGTTCATCCAGGTTCAATTCAACTGGTGCAGAGGCTGAATTAGCTTGTGGTTCTAGTAAGCTCAGGTTTTGCGTCTCGTCCATGTCAGCAAAGAGTTCACCCAGGTCTTCTAGCGGTGAACTTGACTCAGGCTCTAACTCTAGATCCTCAAGCGTCGTTGAGTTGCTAACTGACTCCATATCCAAGCCATCAAACACATTATCAAATTCAGATGTAAGTTGATTGGCAAGTGCGTCTGCTGTGGGCTGGCTTATTTCAGATGAGTCAGAAAGGTTGAAAAACTCATCCAGGTCATCTGGGCTTTGGTTGCTAAAAGACAGCGAGGGGGGTGCGATCGTAGACGGCTCTGCCCCAGGTGACGCTTCAAACAAATCATCGCTGAACAGATCGGTGAGCGCATCTTGTGACGATGTTGATGCCGCTTCATGCCCAACCTCTGCCTCATCAAAGAGTAGATCGGAGAAGTCTCCAGCATGATCAAGATCAGACGCATCTCCCGCGCTGCCAGCACGTGGATCTGAAACGCTTGCAACAATTTCTTCTTCTTGCCAGGTAGAACCGAGATCGGGTACTTCACCCTCAAAGAGATCAGCAAGGCTGTTCAACTCTGCCATGCCAACTTCAGGACCGCTGCGATCGGCGTGCTGACTGCTAAGGGGCGCTTTGTCGAAGCTACCATCGCCCATGCCAGTCATTGGCACATCGACATCTAACCCGGCAAACAAATCGTCAGCGATTACTGGGGCACCTTGAGGCTCTGTTATCCAATCACTGTCATCGGATGTCGCCAGCAGATCGGCAAAATCATCATCAGCGGTAATAATGAGGTCTGGCTGTAGCGCTTGCAGTTGGTCACACGGTGCGATCTCGGAGGCACGACCAATCAGAATCAATTCCTGTGCCTGTTTGATGTCTCGGATGATAACAGGCGCAAGGGTTCGATAAACATTGTCTGGATTGGCGATCGCAGCCCTTGCCATCTCAATAAGATTGCACCAATCTGGCAGATTAAACTGCTCACCAATCTGAATAAGGTTAAGGCAGATGACCTGAAGCTGTTGACGGCTCACTGCATCCGCCTCGGACTGCTTAAACAGTTGCAGCATCTCCCGCAGTCGTGTTGGAATGTCGTTTTGAAACAGTACCAGGAGTGCACCGTCTTCTGCGATCGAAGGGGTAGGACCAGGAGACGATTGAGGGTTGGCAACGGTCGAGCGATGGCTCGAAGCTTCTGCATTGACCGATGGCGTAGCATTACTGGCTAAAACACCAAGATGTTGCTCTAACGCATCAAAAACGGGACCGACTCCAGCAACCGTGGCGTTGGCTGTCTCCTCCGTCAGCCCAAACGGACCCTGTAGCTGTCCTACCAGTTCCTGCAAGGCATCAAAAACTTGAAGAAAAAGGCTTTCAAGTTTCTGGTCAACCTTGATGGGCGACTCTTTCAGGATCTTAAAGTAGTCTTCCAGGCGGTGAGAAACCTGCTGAATACTGTTGAGACTCAGCATTGCCGCTCCGCCTTTAACAGAGTGCGCCGCCCGAAACAGCTCATTCACCATTTCCTGATCTTCAATGGTGCTTTGCAGATTCAGCAAACCTTGCTCAATCGTATTAAGGTGGTCTTTCGCCTCCTCAATGAAATAGCCCATGATTCGCTGTTGCTGTTCAGGCTGCATAGCAGTATTCCATTCCTTTGGAAAATATGATTGCTACCGAGATGCGTCGCGTTTTACAGGATCGATCGCTCTAAGGGTGTTGAAAAAATCGATAACGGAGTGAGTGTCTGGACGGGGCACAGTCGAGCTTAGAACCCAGCAGCAATGAAGTAGTTTTAATGTCTGTAAGCCGAACAACATATTCATGCTCTGGATTGCTCTACTGTACCTGATCCATCCAGAATTGGCACTTGAGACCCAACTCCCTGAGACGTCGCTATTTGCGCTCGATCGTTTCGACCCGGAATCGTTCTACCGATGTAAGCAGATCGCGGGCAACACCCACCAGGTTTTGCAGTGAACCAGAGACTCGCTGCGCTTCCTGAGACGTTTCTTGAGCAGTTAACTCAACAGATTGCATTACCTGGGCAACGGCGCGCGATGTTTCAGTTTGCTCTACTGTATCTGCTGTGATGGAACGCACCAGCACATCAATTCGGTTTGAAACCTGAATAATATCCTCCAGCGATCGCTTGGCTTGCTCTGCCAGTCGGGTACCCTCAATGACCTGTTGTGTGCCTTCCTCCATCGCTGTCATGACGGAGCCAGTTTCACCCTGAATTTGCAGTACGATTTGCTCAATTTCTTTTGATGCTTTGGCTGCCCGGTCAGCTAGCTGTCGTACCTCATCGGCAACGATCGCAAAGCCACGACCCGCTTCACCTGCCCGTGCTGCCTCGATACTGGCGTTCAGCGCTAACAGGTTAGTACGAGATGCAATTTGAGAAATCAAAGCAACAATTTTAGAAATCTCTTGAGACGATTCTGCCAGACGCTTCACTTTACGCGTCGTTTCAGCCACCGTTTCGCGGATTTCTAAGATACCTGCTACGGTGCGTTCCACTGCTTCACCACCCTTCAGGGCAGTTGCCGACGCCGATCGCGCTACTTCCTCAGCTTCGCGGGCACTTTCTGCTACCCGTTGAATTGAGTCAGTCATCACCTGCACCGAGTTTAGTGTGACGGCAAGTTCCTCTGCCTGACGCAGCGCATCCGACGACAAACTGCGGGCAAACATTTCGTTGTCGGTTGAACCTTTACTCACTTGTCGCGCTGCCACCTTTACCTGTTGCACAATCTCGCGCAAGTTTTGGATGGTCAGGTTGAACGAATCTGCAACCGCACCAAGTACGTCGGCAGTCACTTCTGCTTGAACGGTCAGGTCACCACGAGCAGCACCTTCCACATCATCTAGCAGGCGAATCACCTGGCGCTGTAGATCTTCTTTTGCTTGCTCTTGCTCTTCCGCTTTACGTTGCGCCTCGCTGGTCGTTGTCAGGATGACTCGAGCCATTTGGTTAAAGCTCGATGCTAAGCGTCCAAATTCATCTTCAGTGTAGACAGTGGCGCGTGCATTCAAATTACCCTGGCATACAGAATTGAACTGAGCCTGCAAATCGTCGGTGGAGTGCTTGATTTTTTTGGCGGTGTATTGTCCGACTGCAAAGGCTGCGACACCCCCAGAAAAACCACCCACAAGTGCCATCGCCCAACCTGTTGCCTGAAGACGTGAAACCACTGCACTAGTTAGTTCCTTCTCTTGAGTCGTGGCGTTAGGAGCTGTACCTGGCAGCGTACTGGTTGAGATGAGATTGACGATCGCCACGGCAACGGCTGAAAAGATTCCAGCAGTAATGGCGGTATAAAATTGTTTTTTCTCAACGGGTGCATTCTCTAAGAACGCCAGAGATCCTTGCTCCACGCTGGGCGTTGCCTCGATCGTTTGTTGGTCAGCCTGAGTAAAAGTCGGCATCTGGTCTGATGTGCCAGAGATGCTGAACACTTCGTCGTCTCGGATGGTGGAGCGATCGCTATCACTAAAATCAACGGAGTCTAAGTCTCGGCTAGAGGTTTTGCCTGCTAATGCTGCTCCGCTTGACATGCCAAAGCTGCCACCAACCGCAGGGCTTGTGAAACCAGCCGAGTTCTCAGAAAGGTCAAAGTCAGCGAGATTACCAAGATCGTCAAACTCATCAAACTCATCCAGGAAATCGGCACTCGTTTGCCCGCCCAGACCCCCTTCAGTCGTTGCTTGCTCGTCATAAAACGCGCCAGAGGGTGCCTGGTCAAAGCCGCTTGCCCCGAATTGATTTGATCCAAACTGATCGCTGGGCACTGCGAATGTCTGGTCGCCCTGATCGTAAGTACCAGTGCTGCCCATGAACAGCGTTTCGTCTTCACCAACCCGGTGATTAGGAGTATTGCGGCTGGAATGAGGAGAATCGGTGTAGCGATTGTCTGCACTACCTGCACTACCCATTGAGGCACGGTAATCGCTTTGTGGCTCTTCTGGTAAAGCTAATGGTGCAAACGCGTCGTCGAATTCATCTAACGCTGTGACAAACTGATCGTCAACCGCATTGGCATTAGTGCCGTAGTCTAACGTGCCGTAGTCGCTTGCCTCACTGGTTGAAAAGTCAGGCGTCTCGACAAAAGATGGCTGAGAAAAGGGTTCATCTTGAGCGGTATGCAGCGGGGTTGAATCAACTGAGAATGGATCAGAGAGTGCATCAAAGTCATCTAATGCTTCAGGCGCTTGCAGTTGGGTGCCCTGATCGAAAGGACTGTCAAACGACTCGTAAGTTTCCGGTGGCGACTCAAAATTCTGCCCGTAGTTGCTATTAACAGAGTCAAAGTTGAGATCATCAGCACCAAAGGCATTGTCAAACTCATTGTCTAGACCCAGTTCATCCATGCCTTGCCAGCTCGTGCCTGCCCCGTAGTCAGGTTCTGCTGCCGCATACACATTTTCATTGACCATCGTGGCACCGCTGTCAGCACCAATGGCATCAGGTTGACTGCTGATGTACGCCAGCCCGTCGTTCGCGTAATTGATAAAGTCTTGATCCGATGTCAGCCCCAGCACTGATTGATACTGAGTTCTGGCAATATCGTACTGCTGTAAGCCATAGCAGTAGACGTGCCCACGCAGCAGTGACGCGCTTGGGTCGTCAGGAAACTCCTGAATCAGGCGATCGACAATTGTAGCGGCCTCTTCATAGTTGCCCTGTACATAAGCTTTTTGAGCCTGCTGATATTCTTGTGCGTACTCAGTACCTGATGCCATTTGGCCCCTCCCAGTTGCGTATTGAGTGCTGTAGCTTAGGCGTTGCGGTGTTTCTGCTCAGTACGGGTCGGTCGCTACCGATGCCGCACTCAATCCGCGTGACTTGTTTCTCAGTTTTACTTCCAGTTGTCGATTTTTTCACGTCAATTTCTCCCTACGCTGCCCATCGAGCTGATCGAAGAATTGCGACCTGGTCAAGCAGCCGGAGAAATTTGTTTGCCTGTGCATCCAGCACCCATTCACCGCGCAAAAACGGCGCAACGCTATCAGGAACGTTAGTTGACATCTGCACCTCCTCAATATCTAGCCAGTCCATGCCGACGATGCGATCGACCGCTAGACCCAACATAATATCCTGGTCTTCGACGGCAATCACCTGAACTTCTGTTTTATCTGTGTTCAACGGCATTGGATCACCCAGAAATTGACCGAGATCTGCTACCCAAACGACCCGTCCTCGTACGTTAAGGGTACCCAAAAGTAAGGGTGAAACGTTCGGTACAGGTGTAATCCGGTCGGGTGACGGTGAAAGCACCTCCCGAATCCCCATAGCGGGCAGGGCAAACTCGCTTCCCGACGTGATGTAAAACCGCAAGTGCAACTCACCTTCAGGGCTTTCTAACTCCTGAAACTCAGGCGCTTGATCTTGACCTCTACCGGTTAAAAAATCTGGATTACCGACCATACCCGTTCCCTTTAACCCCGCAACAATTGTTTCACTGTTCCGACCAACTCTGTGGGTTGAAACGGTTTAGCGATATACGCGTCTGCCCCTTGCTTCATCCCCCAATAGCGATCGAACTCTTCTCCCTTTGAAGAACACATGACAATCGGCACGTCCTGAGTTTTCGGATCAGCTTTGAGCCGCCGACAGACTTCATAGCCATTCATGCGTGGCATGACAATATCCAGTACAACCAGGTCAGGACGATGTCCTTGAATTTGCTCTAATGCTTCAACGCCATCGCTGGCTACTGTCACACTTAAGCCACTTCCCTTCAAGAGATCAGTAATCATCTCTCGTTGAGTAACGCTATCTTCCACGACTAGAACTGTACTCATATTCCTTTCCCTGCTTGCCGATTGAAACGTTAACGGGAAAACCCAACGCCACTCACCTTAAGTATTCACCTTAAACCGTGTAATCAATAAAATATCTTCGATCTTTAACTAAAGAAGGCTGATGAGGTTGAATCATCATTTTCCTTTTCTAACCCATCAGCGCCCTGGCTTGCTAACGCTGTACGAGGTTGGTCGCCAGGTTGATAGCCAGAGCCAATATACTTTTCAACTAACATCAATAGCTCACTTTCGCCAAATGGTTTGGTTAGGTAGTCTGTTGCGCCCACCATTTTTGCTTTGACGCGATCGATAAAGCCATCTTTTCCAGTCAGCATAACGATCGGAATTTGGCGAAAAGCGGTAGATTGCCGTAGCATGGCGCAGATTTCGTAACCATCCAGTTCAGGCATTGCAATATCACAAAGAATGAGATCAGGTTTGATTTGAAACACCAGGCTCAGCGCTTCCAAGGGATTCGCGATCGCGGTGGCAGCGTATCCATGTTGACTCAAAATATGCGCGACTGTCTCGCGAACGGTAATACCATCGTCAATACAGACTACACGCAGGCTTCTTACTTCCTGCCGCAGCCCAAACTCCTTCCCGCGTCCGGGCTTGAAGCTACTGTTCGCTTCATTTTCCGCAACCGCTCCATACGCGAGTTGAATCATCCCTTGCTGGACATATGGATAGATTGCCCTCGCAACGGTCAAAATATCTCGATTCAAGTAACGCGAAATTTGACGAATCGAGGTTTTGCCGTCGGCATAACGGTTCAAGGTTGCTAACGTTCGCTTTGACAATGTTTCTTGCAGCGTCGCAACATCAGCGATCGTGGGACATTGATCGGGCGATTGAATGTGTGGATAGAACTGCTTCCATTCCTGCACCTGCGTCATAATTTTTGTGAGTAATGGTGTCACCTCAAGGTTGGTGAGTTGCGGTGACAGTGCTGGACCCAGCTCAAACGTAAAAGAGCCTTGATGCAGATCGAGTAAATCAAACAGTGTTTCATGCACCATGTTGTGGATAATGCTGCGTCCCTGAGCGGGTGTCAGGGCATGTTGTTCGAGCAGTGCCCACAAGTACCCATACTCTGGCGCATTGTCAGACGCGATCGACGGTACGACAAGATTGCTCAGTGTGACATCGGCACGATAGCGACGGAGGTAGTCCGACAACCGCGAGAGGCTAGTGGCGCGATCGGCGGCATAGACGATCTGCCCATTGAGAAAAAAAACAAACCAATATTGCTCTGCTAAGGCTTTGGGCGATCGCACATCTTGTACATACGTGGCGCTAGGGTTACCCATACCACTCGGTTGCGACGGGTACGCCTCAACAAAAAGCTCGCCCGTCCGTTGTCCCAACTCAATGAGTTGCAGAATGCTACGGATGTCAATCTCATTCAACTTACCCTGCATGAAACTCCAGCCATCTCCTCAAGCGCTTGGAATTCACTTCGACTCAGGTTTCTTCTCAAGCAATGGCTGCTCGTTGAAAAAGCGCTGATGCACCAGAAACTTACTGCCTGATACAACTTTTATACTCCCCTTAGCGCATTTATCCATAGAATCTCAAGGGCTTCTGCTCAAAATCTCAGTTTCTCTCTTGTTTAGCTGAACGATCGTTGAATCTAGCTACCCGCATAATTTATATTTTTTGCAGAAATGGATTTTAAGATCCATCCCAAAGCAGGAGAACAGATCTTTGCTGTGAGCGCTCATACTCTTTATAGTTCTTTACCAAGACGCGATCGAGCAATGCTAAATTAGAAAATAATAAGCCCCTCAAAAACCGAAAAATACTCAATAAAATGTATTGAGACAGCATCAGCGTTGTACAGCGTCAAAACTGATGCCGTTTCTCAAATGGTTGCATCAGTACAATAGGTAGGGCAGTCTGTACTTGCTTCGATGCTTTATTCTGTTCTCGGAACGTGGTAACAGCGCTGTTGCTATCAGCAATGATACAGAATCTAACAGTAATAGGGTTTAAAGTGGTTAACGGGTGCTGTCTATATTTCTATGAGTGAGCAAGCTATAAGTGAGCAAGATTTTGCGGGTAAATAAGTCTCTGTCATGGCGGACTGACCTAGAATAGCAAGATAAATGCTGATTACAGTGCTTAGAGCAGTTGTGTCAAAGATAATGCGGGGTTGGCACTCTTGGTTTATTGGCTTATAAACTAAGGACAGTTTGCCGATCGATGCCGCTACCTGCTTAACCGCTTTGAGTATTGCAGGGTGATTGTGCTTTACAAACGTATGCGGTAGGGTGCAACAAAACGTTGACTAACAAGCATGCGATAGTCACGCCCGTTTGCACTCACCTCATAGCAATCGTTAACACATGAGGAAGTCGGCTTGTGTCTGCTGCCGCTCTAATTGAAGGGTCATGCCGACACAGAAAGATAGACGAGAGGTGCTGTAGATACACATGAAGATAGATAGAAGATGGAGCACTCCACACAAGTAAGCAAAGATTGTTTTGCCGGGGTTGTCTCACTACACTAGGTCTATTGGTGCAGACCAGACTATTACGATCTATATCGGGCACAGACACAGAAGGGGTTTATCAGCGTGCTGTATCTAGCAGAAGTACAAAAGAAGAGCGGTGGATTGCTGAGCGGTGGGAGAGCAGAACTAAAGTTGCTTGCCTGTCAGCGGACGGAGCAAAGCTGGAGTGCTGTGCCTGGTGAAGAGGTCGTTGCTTGTGAAGAGGCAAATAACTACAACGGCGGTGCCTTAGTGCTGGTCGATTTATCAGCCAATAAGCAAGTGCAGCGTGTTCAGGAAGCAGGGCGTCAATTGGTCAGTATCCTTCAAAATTTTTCACGCTTGCAAGAAAAATTTAAGACGCAGGAAGAAGAGATTGAGCAGTGGAAGCAATCGCTGACGTATCAAAGTCAGGAGCTCAATCGCCGAGAAATGGAGATGGAGACTCGGCGTGAACAACTGCAACAGATGGAGGACGACTTTGAGCAGTTAGAGCGACAGCGGCAGGAGGTTGAAACCCTGCGCGACGAGGTAAACCAAAAGCGAGATGAGTTTGAGCGTAATCGTCAAGAACTAGAAGGTGCGTGGGAACACTTACGCGGTGAAATGCGGCGCTTGGAAGAGCGACAAGCGGAGTTCCAACAGACTGCCTTTTTAGATGATGAGCAAGCGCGGACGATTCATGCCTTGTTAGACCGTTTAACGAGCGCGGTGCTGCCAACAGACTCTGTGCGTGAGCATCTAGACACCTCGTTTGAAATCCTCGCGCAGCAACAAAATACGCTGACTCAGCAATGGCAAACGCTGGAGCAGCAACGCTCGGCAGCCCAACAAATTCAAGCAGAAGCGGATCGCCAAGCGCAAGACATTCAACAGCGCTGGCAAGAGTGGAACCAAGGGCAAGACTCGTTAGAGCAAGGGCGGGCAGAGCTAAAGGTGCAACAAACCTCGCTGAATGTGCGACAGGAGTATGCCCGGATGCTAGGGGTTCAGATCCAAAATCAAGAGGATTTGCATCAGCAACTCTACGGACTGGCGGATGCATCAGATAAGGTCAAAATTGGGCAAAAGGTCGATGTTGAGGCACTTGAAAAGCTCTCTCTAAATGACTTGCAGAAAGTGGTCAGTGATCTGGAGCGCGACTTGCAGAAACTGTCGCAGTTTGTGGAAAGTCAGGAAGAAGAACTACGCTACAAGCAACAGGAGATTGACGAGCTACAGGCAAAGATTCAGGCTGCTAACGAGTACGATCGCCTTAACCTGGAAAACGAACTAGCTGATGAGCAAGACGGTTACCAGATGCTGAATGAAACGCTGGTCGGTCAGCGGCGTAACCTCCGGGAGCGAGAGAGTTTGCTGAGCCAGCATCAGGTAGTGTTGAAGCGGCGTCAGGGGAATACAGACGCAAATGGACAGGAGAACGATATTGATCTAGGGCCCATCCTGAGTCAGATTGAAGCGCAACGGCAGCAGCAAGCTGAGGAATTGCAAAAGCTAGAGAACCAGATTGAGCAGATGCGAAGCGCGATCGACCAGGCGCAGGGTATGGTTAATACTCAGTCAACTGAGCAGGAGAACAAGCGCAACGAGCTGAAGCAACTGGAACAAAGCTTGCTCGATCGCCGTTCTGCCGCTGCTGAAACCTGGGGGCGTGTGAACCTTTACCAGGAGATGCTCCAGCCGATTCAAGACAATGTGGATGGCTTGCGTCAACGGTTAGAAGGGATTGCAGGCAGTATGTCTCAGTTTCAGGAAACGGGTGACTATCAGGTACAAGCGATCGCTGAAATGCGACAAATCCTCGCTAACCTCACCAACACCCCCGAACTCGCAGCATCCTGAGCGTCTGTTTAATCTTTGTTTGATTTGGGAACTATACAAGAGCATTTATAAAGCACAAAACCATCTATCGTTGTGCTTAAGTATGGCTCCTTATAAACCCGTTTCGAACAAAAATGATAAAGCAAAGTAGCCCAGAAACGACCCTAGAACGCAACGATATTGCCGATAAGCTTCAAGCTCAACTTGCAGAGAAGATGATGGGGCTTTTTGATGCAGTCGTCTCAGAACGTAGCAGTTACTTTGCACAAAATCCGAGTCAGATTTTTGATCAAAAG
This sequence comes from Leptolyngbyales cyanobacterium, assembly GCA_038253425.1. Taxonomy (GTDB): domain Bacteria; phylum Cyanobacteriota; class Cyanobacteriia; order Leptolyngbyales; family Leptolyngbyaceae; genus Stenomitos. The sequence goes on from JBBSHC010000023.1 coordinate 10,465, forward strand.
TCTGTTTCTTCTATCATTAATTCATATTCTGTAACAAATGCTGGTATTTCAGGTGCTGCTAGTCTTGTCCCTGGTCCTTTCGGCATGTTAGCAGTGATTCCAGAGCTTGGAGTAGTCATTCGTAACCAACTCGCCATGATCTACGACATTGGCATGGTATACGGAAAAGAAGATGTCCTAAATAAGGAACTCCTTGCAGGTGTTTTCCTTACAGCAATGGGCGCAAGCGCTGCTTCTCTACTTCTTATGCATGGTAGTAAAGTTCTGGTGAAACGTGTAACTCTACGTGTTTTTCAGAAAGCTGTTGTTTTATTGGCAGGACGAATCACGCAGCAAGCGCTGAAGTCAGCAATCAGTAAATGGCTTCCGGGTGTCGGTGCAGCAGCAATGGCAGCATGGACAGGTTACATGACTCTTCAAGTTGGTAAAAAGGCTGAAGAGATTCTTAGTAGAGAAATTGAGCTTTCAGACGATACAGTAGAAGACGTTCCAATCATTAATGTCTCTGCTCAAACGATATTTGAGCCGACTTCTAAGCAGGCAACTTCTAGAAGTTCAGTAAATGTAGCCATGCCGAAGATTCAGACATTGATCAATCTGATGAAAATAGATGGCGCAGTGCAGCCTGAAGAGAAAGAATACGTCAAGACTATGCTTTGCAATGCTGGTTTGACAACTACTGAGATGGCAGAAGTCAGCAGTGTCTTAAGTACAGGTCAAAAATTCACTGTAGATTACTCAGCTATAGCAAGCTCTCCCGATGAAGCGGTCGGATTGTTGATAGACTTAGTTGCTCTTGCTAAACGTGACGGCACCTTTCATATAGCTGAGAAAATCTATATTAAGCAAGTAGGAAAACTGCTTGGATTTTTGGATGGTGATGTTGAAGAAACAATGGCGACCGTAAGCTAACTGGACAAAATTTGACCATTTCATTTACGAAGTCACTAATGGAATCGTCGCACTACTTAGCTATTATTTGAGCCAGATCCAGTTGGCTTCAACATGGGCGATCGTGCCGCCTGGGAAGGGATCTGTTTGAGAGCGGTTCGGTGCCGTCATTAAGCCTACCAGTTTCTCAATATGGTCAAAGTTGGGAGGGCAGGGTAAGGTTTGCTGGAGAAATTGACGAACAGCGCGGCGTTGAAGTGCGAGGGGAGATTGCTGTAGAAGGGAGCGATCGAGTCCTGGGCGATCGGAATGCTGCACCTGCTGAAGTAAGGCTGCCGCTTGCGTCTCCAGGTAAGCTACATCTGCCTGGAGGAGTTCTGCTGTTTGAGACAGGGCGTGTTCTGCCTGCGGATTGAAGTGGGTTTGCAAGTAGGGCAAAAGTTCTTGTCGAATGCGGTTGCGAGCATAGGTCAGGTCATGATTGGTTGTGTCTTCCCAAGGTTGTAGCTGGGCATCCAGACAAAACTGCCCTGTTTCAGTACGGGTAATGTCTAAAAGTGGACGCATTAACTGAATCTCTGGTGTGAGGGGACGCTTCCAGACAAGGGCTTGCAGCCCATCAGCACCACTGCCGCGCATCAGATTGTAAAGGAGGGTTTCTGCTCGATCGCTGGCGGTATGCCCTGTCACAATACAGGCGTAGGCGTGTTGTTGAGCGATCGCTGTCAGCGCTTGGTAACGCCAGTGTCGTGCGGCAGCTTCATTGGTTGCAATCTGCTCAGCGGTCTGCTGATAGTAGGGAACCTGCCAGGATTGCGCTAACTGCTGCACGTAATCAGCATTTGCTGCGGCATCGTCACGCCAACGGTGATTGCAATGCGCGATCGCTAGATGCCAGCGCCACTTTGGTTGAAGGTCTAAGAGCAGTTTGACTAAACAGAGCGAATCTTGCCCACCCGAAACAGCAACCAAAACACGCTGTCCTTGACTCAGCAACCGCCGTTCCTTCAAAAGTCGATGCAAGTATGCTTGGAGAGGCGTCCAGGCATCTTGATTATGCTGCATGGCTGCTAAATTATCCTCACCTATGATCCCGCTGGCAATCAAC
>JBBSHC010000024.1:0-12305 GCA_038253425.1 Leptolyngbyales cyanobacterium
CAACGGCGCTCCAGCAGATGGTGCAGCCGCCAATGTGTAAACAGGACTGCAAGCGATACCCGTTTCATGAACGCTCATCACCTGATACGGAACACGCTGATCAGGCTGTAACCCTGTAACTGTCGCCTCATGTCGCCAGATGGGTCTAGCTGTTACGTGTGAGTACTTTACAGGCAAGTGAGAGTCCTGATCTTCGCGGGTACGGCTTAACTGAGTGGTGGTTGCCGTTACCGTTTGAGCCAGGTCAATACCATAGGCGACTGTATGTTGAGATCCAGCAAACTCGGTAAACCAGACGACCTGTACAGAGGATGCTGTGGGCAGTTGCAAGAAGGGTTCTGTCAGGAGCGTCGGTCTAGCAGTCATTGCAAAGGCAGCGGGTGTTGTTTGAGATAGAAGTATCACTACAAAAGTAGCCAGCAGCAGCAGAGAACAGACTAACTGCTTTAGCATGTGTTTTTGCAGCATGATGGCTAGAGACCTGCGATCGCGTGTTCAACGCCTTGCGTCAAGTCTACAACGTCTACTTTATGGGCAGTTTATACGCTCAAACGAGCGATCGCCTCAACTCAAGGCATCAGACAAATAATCGGCAGCGGCTTCTACCAGAGCGATCGCGTTCTCATAAACCATGCGCGTTGGTCCCAAAACGCCCACACTTCCAACTGGGACAGAGCCTTTATGGTAGGTCGAAGAAATCAAGGTACAGGTTCGCATCGGCTCTAGCGGATTCTCCGCCCCAATGCGAATCGTGACACGCTTACCAGGCGCTTGCAAGTCCGATCGCTCAAAAATGAGCGGGACTAACTGGTGCTGTTCTTCTTCGAGCAAATGAATGATGGTTTGCACATGCTGAAGCTCAGAAAATTCGGGCTGGCGCAAGACTTCTGCTAGACCACTGATCACAATTTGCGTGGGGGCAGGCGGTTGCGAACGGCGGGTCAGTTCCACGAGAATGACACGAAGAAAGTCAGCGTACTGCTCAAATTCACGATCGAGTTCGCTCCAGTCTAATGTTGCTAGTTCTGCGATCGCCCGTCCCCGCAGTTGACTGTTTAAGAAGTTCGACAAAATTTGCAGTTCACGCTCCAGCAGATCGACATCAATGTCTGCCGTCTCTGCCGTATGGGGCAACTCAATCAGAGCCGACTGCGTTTCATAAGAATCGGTTACAAAAATCAGCATCACCCGACCCGAATCAACAGACACAAGCTGGACATGCCGCAAATGGCTAGTACGAGTCTGCGGTGTCGTAATGAGAGTGATGTAACCGCTCACGGTGGCTAAAATTTGCGCCGCCCCCCGCAGCAATGCTTCAAAACTCCAATCTTCGGAGTTCAGGCGATCGTTGAGTAAACGTGCGACCTGCTGAGTCAGATCATTGGCAGGCATAATGAGTTGATCGACATAGGTGCGATACCCGGAATCAGAAGGAACGCGCCCTGCGGATGTATGGGGCTGAAAAAGCAATCCGCCTTTTTCTAGCGCTGCCATTGCATTGCGAATTGTGGCAGGGCTGGCACTCAGGTTATATTCCTTGACTAAGGCTCCTGAACCAACAGGTTCGGCAGTGGCAATGTAATGACGGATTGTTGCCCAAAGTACCTGCTGCTGCCGATTGGTGAGATTTACCGATTGGAACATTGCTAAACATCAGATCCTGAAAGAGTGGTAGCAGTATTCAGACCATCGTGAACGACGGGACTGGGCGCGAAAGAAAGCGCTTCTTTGCCTTTAAAATAGCAGATGCTCTATTTTCGCTTCTGGTTGCGATCGAGCGGGTAGCAAAGGCAACGAAACCAATCGGTCATTAGGTCACTACAGCAAAGTCCGGTCATCAGTACTAAGGATTCAGTACTGGGGAATCGACGGGTCGATCGCGATCGCGTAGGCATCAATGCCGCCAACCACATTTCTCACCTGAGTAAACCCTTGAGTCTGCAACCACTGACACATCTGCGCCGATCGCACGCCATGATGGCACATCACAATCGTTTCTTTTTGCGGATCGAGCCGAGCTTGAATGTCACCCGACCATGCGGCAAACTCACTCAGCGGCAAATGCTCAAACCCTTCCAATTTGGCAAGCTCTAGTTCACTTGATTCTCGCACATCCACAAACTGAATGGCTTCAGATGGTGCTGAACGCAGCCGCGCTAATGCGGCAACACTGATTTGAGGAATGGAGGAGGGCATATTGGGGAGAGGAGAGGGGGCAAGGGGACGCAAAAGAGGCAGGGGGAGCAGAGGTGTTTGAGTGTTTAGCCTTTAGCCTTCATTCCCTAGCCTTCGCTCTCTGAGTCAGATTGAGGTGGATGCTGATCAGGCGTTTCTTTCTGGGTTTGTTTCTGCTGCATGAACTGCTTCAGCGAGGCGCGACGGTTTTCCATAAAGCGATTCCAAAAGCCAGGGATTAAGCCATCCATTGTTTTGGCGATCGACCAGACTTCTAGCGCCATCATATTGTACAGTGAGCGATCGGAGCGGCGTAATGTCTCTAACCATGCGTCAATGTCCCTGTGGGGCAAGGATTTGCCTGTTTCTTGGTCAGACGGAGGCTCCGGTTCGTTGGCGTCAGGTTTGGGCATTGCGATCGCTCATTCAATTACAATCACTAATGTTGCAGTGGTGTCATTTTATCAACCACCTGATGGCAGCAGTTTTTCCTCTGGCAAGGTTTTTACCGTGTCTGAAAGGAGCACCTCTAATATCAGACGTAAAGCCTTAACTAATCATTCCCATCAAGGCGAAGAAAGGTAGCGTGTCGCTTTTAGAGTCCTACAGTTCCCGTGAGAAGTGTGGTCAGATTGACGCTCAGGCAGTGATGCGGCTGACTGTGCTTCTAAAATATAAAGTGCAAAGTAAGGTTTAGTCTCTCCGCTAGAGTCACGCGGTACGGTAAAGTTACAAATATGTATGATGACGATGACCTGAGTGTCCTCGATATTGAAGGCGATCTGGAGAGTCCGCTCGATCGCATGGAACCTGTTGATGCTGGGTTGGAGGAGCCAAAGCCTGACCCGGAGGCAATGTTGCGTTTGCTGGAGTCGGCTGAAACAAACCAGCGAATGCTGGCAACTCGAGCCTTCTGCGAACTCCAAGACGATCGCGCCGTTCCCCATCTGATTCGATTGCTGGTTGATCCCTGTCCATTGGTCCGGGTTAGTGCCGCCTATGCACTCGGTCGCAACCCCAGCCCTGATGCGGTAGAGCCGCTGATTGTCCGCTTTGACGACGATTGGAATGGCTATGTCCGCAAGGGCGTTGTTTGGGCACTGGGTAACTGCCGCGATCGTCGGGCACTGCCAACACTGATTGAAGCGCTAAAAAATGATATTTCGGCGGTGCGCTTGTGGGCTGCTAGTTCGTTAGCGCAGATGGCTGACGTGAGCTATGAAGCCGTTGTGTTATCCATTCCACCGCTGATTGAATCCATGCGGCAAGATCCGATCGCGGCGGTACGCAGCAACTGTGCCTGGACATTAGGGCAACTCTGCCGGGAACTGCCCTCAAATGTAGTGTATGGGACGGCGGTTGATGCGCTGCTAGAAGTCTTCGCTGAAGATAGCGAGTTAGGGGTACGGGAAGATGCCAAAGCCGCTCTACTGAAGCTTGGCGATCCACGCGGTCTACAGATTATTGAAGAGTTAGAGCGAGACTGGTTCCTTTAACAGTATCAGCGCTTTAGCCTTGACTTGATGAAAAGAAGTGAAACCAATTGTGCGATCGGCGCAAGCCGAATCATGTCAGTGCTTTTTTCTTAGGGGACAGTTTGCTTAGCATCGTGGATCAATTAATCTGAACCACCTCCCTTCTGTAGGGACGTTACATGTAACGTCCCTACAGAAAGAATTGCACCTTACTAAATCCACGATCCTTAGATACGTTGATGCCGTAGGCAAAAAGTCATCCATGACATCTCACCTACGGCATCTATCGTTCAAACGTTAGCGTTCAAACATAATTTTCTGGCACGATCGCACAGCTCAAACAATTACAGAAGACCAGTATTAGCTCCAGGCTTGCCCGTTGCCAACTCAACTTTAAGAATTTTGCCACCCATTTTCATAATGCGTTGCTGTTCACGGAACCAATTATCGTAAGAAACTAACTTTGTGAAATAGGTGTTTTGCAGTTCTCGTTGAGTCCGAATCCGGGTTTGGCTGGGAACACAAGCAGTAACTTTAAAGAAGCGCATTGCGTAATCTCTCCTGGGTAAAAGCGTGACTGAGTGAAGAAATTTTAGATCTAAAACGATTCAGTCATCGTTGATATTGATTCAATCGCTCTAACAGCTAACGCAGTGTGCGATCGGTGACAGTGCGATCGGTGAGGTGCGACCAGTGCTAGAAGGTTGGAAATCAAAAGTCAATCCTAGATCGCTAAAACTAGCGGCTATAAAACCGTTCGCCTTTGACAAGCTAGAGCTCACTATAGACTTCCAACCCTCAAAAGAGCAATTAACTCTTAGCAAATGCCATTAAAAAATGGCACTCGGCTTTTAGAGTTAGCTCAAGCCAGAGGAGATGTAGTCGAGGTAAACGCCGAGTTCCTTACCAGCATCAGAGCCGACCAAACCAGCAGCGACTTCTTTGATTGCCTGGATGGCTTGAATGGTTGCAGAAACGGGAACACCTAGAGAGTTGTAGGTTTCTTTCAAACCGTTGAGAACGCGCTCATCCAGGATGGAAGGATCGCCAGCTAGCATTGCGTAGGTAGCATAACGCAGGTAGTAGTCGAGGTCACGGATGCAAGCAGCATAGCGACGGGTGGTGTACATGTTCCCACCGGGACGGGTGATATCAGAGTACAACAGGGACTTTGCCACTGCTTCTTTGACGATCGCAGCCGCGTTAGCGCTCACAGTGGTTGCTGCACGAACGCGCAGTTCACCAGTGCTGAAGTATGCTTTCAGCTTTTCGAGGGAAGAGTTGTCCAGGTATTTGCCCTGCACATCTGAGGAATTGATGACAGAGGTAATGGCGTCTTGCATGATTGAAGTTCCTTAAATCACGTAATCTTACGAGAGACTGGGTTTTATACAGAAAGGACGACCCTTACTGCATTGCACCAATAACGTAGTCGAAGTAACCACCAGCTTCTGATGCATCGTCAGAAGAAAGCAGCGAAGCCGCAACGTTCTTCATGGCGCGAATACCTTCAGCCACGGCAGGAATGGGAGTGCCCAGAGAGTTATACATCTCACGAACGCCCACAATACCAATTTCTTCGATCGGGGTGACATCGCCTGCAACTACACCGTAGGTCACGAGACGCAGGTAGTAATCCATGTCACGCAGGCAGGTAGCGGTCATTTCTTCGCCGTACGCGTTGCCACCGGGGGAAACGATATCGGGGCGCTTTTGAAAGAGTTGATCGCCAGCTTGCTTCACGATGCGCTCACGAGAATCGGTGAGGGTCTGCGCGATCCGCAGTCTCTTTTCGCCAGTGGTGACGAAGCTCTTGATCCGATCTAGTTCGCCAGGGCTGAGGTAGCGAGCCTCTGCGTCTGCATTCACGATTGATTTCGTGACAATACTCATTGATGGATTCCTCCAGAAGAATGTAACCGAATGTTACTGGTCGTGTTTTAAAGGGGAGTTCCCAGGGATTGCTAAGTCTGCCTCGGAAGCCGAACTCATGTGTCGCAGGTATTGCACTTTGACAGTTATCTGCGTTGGGGACTCATTTGATTGAAGCCCTCACACAAAATCTCAGCACGGGTTCGATCGAGGCGAACAAGCGCAACAGTTTTGCTACTGTTTTTAACTGCACTGTCTGAAAAGCCAGAAACCATAAAATGGCATCGCCGACTGCCAGAAAGGACAAGCGCTTGAGACTCAGTTACCTTCCGTAGTTAATTTTGCGGCATTGAGTTCACTGTCTTAGGGTGGATGTAATAGTTTGTAATATTATCCTCATGTTTTTGTGGAGTAGCGATCGCCTGTTTAGTAGCACATCTTGGGAATCAGCCAGCATTTTAATGATCGCGGCGGTGATCGATTATTGCATCGGTGACCCTAAGGGCTGGTGGCATCCCGTACAAGGGATGGGGTGGGTTATTGCTCACGTCACCAAATTGGCACTGCGATCGTTAAAAACGCCCATAGCCTTACGCAGTGCTGGAGTGTTGCTGGGTGTCGGTTTAACGCTGGGTAGTGGCATTTGTGGCTGGTTGATTGTCACTATCGCTAATCAAATTCACGTCTTACTAGGTATGGCAACAGCAAGCATTTTACTGGCGAGTTGTTTCGCTGCTAGAAGCCTGAAGGATGCTGCTACCGATGTCTTGCGTCCTTTGAGCGTAGGGGATTTAGCTGCTGCCCGCGATCGCTTGCGCCAGTACGTGGGTCGCGATACAGAGAACCTGATAGAACCAGAGGTGCTGCGAGCCGTTTTCGAGACGGTAACAGAAAATGCCACCGATGGCGTTTTGGCTCCCTTGTTCTACGCTCTGTTGGGTGCCGCTTTGGGAGTGGGCAGTGTTCCCCTAGCGCTGGCATACAAGGCAATTAGTACGCTGGATTCAATGGTGGGCTACCGCGACGCGCCCTATACCGATCTGGGATGGTTCAGCGCCAAAACGGAGGATAGCCTGACCTGGCTTCCCTGCCGTCTCACGGTGCTCACACTCTCGCTACTCTCAGGCAGACCACGCTATGTCTGGCAGCTCTGCTACCGGGATGCACCCCAGGATCCAAGCCCCAACTCTGGCTGGAGTGAGTGTGCCTATGCAGCCGTTCTGGGCGTACAGGTAGGCGGAACAAACTGGTATCGAGGCGTTGCAAAACCAAAGCCGTTATTAGGCGATGCCATACAGCCCATCACACCCACCGTTATCGATCACGCCTTGCAACTCACACGCTGGAGTTTTTTGCTTTGGTTAGCACTTTTTTTACTTTTAGCCCTTAGCTTTTAGCCCTTAGCCTTTTCCTATCCCCCTTCCTTGCAGCCAGTATTCCAGGCTAACCAGTAACCAAAGCTTGACGCCGTAGCGCCCCCAGGTGTCGCCGCTGTAATCGAGCCAGTTGCGGATAAGAGATTGATTGAGATAGGGCGCGATCGCTGCCTGACGACTGAGCAACAACGCACGCGCTTGACGATTCCAATGCTGCCGAAAGCCAAGCTGAACGGGCACCATCATGCCGCTTTTGGGGCGTTGAATAATTGAGGCTGGTAGTAGATCGGCAACGGCTTTTTTGAGTACCGCTTTTTCCTGCACACCTGAAAGCTTGTACTCCGGTGGCATGGTCATACTCAAAGCAACCAAACGTGGATCGAACAGCGGCGATCGCCCCTCAATGCCAGCGGCGTAGGTGAGATTATTTACTTTTGTAAGAATTTGATCAGCGCCTTTGAATTGTATATTGAGTGCCATCAGCCGATTCAGGTAGCGATCGCTCGACTGCAACACATCTGAAAAAACCGAAGGCGTCGATCGCACCGCCGACCAAATTTCGGGCTTGAGCAGTTGGGGCAAATCGGCAGCACATTTTTGGAAGGATGCCAGGTATGCCTGGAGCGAGTCCTGTTGTGTAACAGTATCGTAGAGCGCACTAATCAGCATCGGCTGGTTTTTGGGGCCGCCAAAGCACGGATCGCCACCTTCCCCGTTTAAGACGACAGAGACGGATGTGGCTGCCAGTCGTCCGAGTAGAAGGTTGGGTACGGTGAGCGGGTCGCCGATCGGATCATCCAACGCTGCCATTGTTTCGGGTAAGTGCTCCCACATTTCCTTGAAAGTAATTTCTAAAATATGGTGCTGGGTCTGACAGTGCTGGGCAACCAGGCTAGAGAACTCCAGTTCGTTGGGGCACGCCTCACCAAAGTGAATGGAATAGGTGTGAACGGGAGCATTGTGGAATTTTGCTGCCAGTGCTGTCACACAGCTAGAGTCCAGCCCACCAGAGAGAAAGATGCCCACTGGTTCATGCGCTGGTAAGTATTCCTGCACAATTTGATTCAAGAGCGATCGCACTCGATCGCCGTGCCACTCTAGCGGTTGCTCAGGCTGAGTCAATTGCTCTCGTAGCTGCCAGTACGCCTGCACTGTGACAGTTGGTAGCTGGATGTAGGTTCCCGGTCGCACTTCGTATGCGTGTTGGTAAAGAGTGCGTTCTCCAGGCACAAAGGCACAGCAAAGATAATCACGCAACCCTACCAGATCCACATCGGCGGAGCAGTGTGGGGTCAGCGTTCTAAGTTGAGGGGCAACCCAACGACAGGTGCCATCTGTGGTGTAGTAGACGGTACGGTGGCCAGTCCGATCGCGACCTAGCCAAAGAATTTGACGTTCCCGATCCCAGACAGCAAGGGCAAAGGCTCCTGATAAGATTTCCCACACGTCCGTAAGCTGCTGTTCCCAAAGCTGGGCAATCAACCAGCGGTCAATAGCGAGGGCTGAAGGTGGTTCTCCATCAGAGCGTGCCCCCGGAAGAGGGCGATCGAGTTCCCATTGCTGCATAAGGGTTACGCGATCGGGTAGCCAAACATCACCCACCAACACGAACCGCTCACTCGGACTCAAGGTAACGGGGCTAAGGGTAACTGGACTGGCGCAATCGTCAGCCACCGTCACGACAAACTGTTCATCGCGCCACACCACTCGATCGATGACCCTATCGATAGCGATCGCGCCATATCCTAAACACCAGGTTGATGCTGGTGGTAAAGACGGGTTCGGGTGGGCAAGCGGCAGCCATCGTCGCCACCAGGGATTAGAAATATTCACACGCGAATTACTGCCAGTTTGCCTTAGCTGTTAGTTTGCCTTAAGGATGGCAGTAATTGGAAACCATTTGAGACCTGCCCGATGGTAAAAAAGCTTACGGTCGAATCATGCGGTGTAAATCCAGTGATGGCGGCGCGACGTTAGTCTGTGTTAATAGATCGTGAACTTGCCCACGATGATGCGTCTGATGGTTAAAGAAATGGGCAACTAACAGGTTGGCTGGATCGTTAAGCTGTCTGCCCTGGTTATTGACATATTGCATAGACTGAGCCAGAAAAACATCGGTCAGGTGAGCGGTAAAGGCAACAATTTTTTCATCTTGAGCGATACGGGCAGCGTACAAGTCCTCAAAGTTCTCGTAAAGAATGGCATCAAGCCCCGTGGAGGAAATAGTGCCGCCTTCAAAGCGGGTCAACCAGATGCGATCGCCGATCAGAATATGGTTCAGCGTGCCATGAATGCTCTTAAAAAATGCCGGACGCAACTGAGTTCGTTCTGCATCGGACAGTTGACTGCAAGCAGCATAGAGTTTGCGATTGGCTAACGCGTTGTACTGTGCCAGCAGTTGGAAATGTTGGACAAGCATAGAGCAAAGACGAGCGGCGACATAGCAATCTTACACGTCTCAACAGAGCCTTGGCAGTGGTGCGAATGTTTCCGTTCTAGCAACATAACCGCACGCAACAAAGTGATACAAGCCTATCGTTTCATCTTTCTAGCTGCGCCAGGAAGCTTTGTTGAAAAGCAACAGCACAGAAGTGTCCCGCTTTTGTCCGCCTTCAGATTCAAGTATTCTCTCTGTTTTATTTCCTCAGGCAGATGGTAGCGATCGCTCATTCCGCGTATGCTTTCCTTATGCTTAAAACAAAGGAGGGGGTTTAGCACTTCGTCCCATTGTTTGAAAGCTTCAACTTATATCTGAAACGAAAAACGGAGAATATTATGAGCTTAGAAGATAAAGCCAAGGCAACTGCCAAAAACGTTGAAGGCAAAATTCAAGAAGCTACTGGAAACGTGACTGGCGATCCTCAAACCAAAGCTGAAGGGAAAGCCAAGCAAGCCGAAGCAGAAGGTCGTCACACAGTTGAAGATGTAAAAGACAATGTTAAGAAAATGATTGACTAGTTATTAGTTGATCCGTAAAGCGGCTTAAATCTTAAAAGTCTAGATAGCAGATGCTATCTAGACTTTTATGTTGAGTGAATATGGGTTCATCAAAATGAGCGAGAGTGCAATAATCTCTGAAGTACTCAAAAAAACATTGCTTCTCATTAAAACGATGCGCTGCTAAGGCTGCTACCGGATTTTCATCGTTTGACTGATGGGAGAGCCCCTATGAGCCACACGTAACTATTTTGTAGTGACTGGGCATAACTAAACCGAAAATGCTTGAGGCTGACCGCTTTTCAAGATCGCGACTCCCCATGCAATCGTTAGTTCTTGGCTTTGCGCTGATGATTGATGATGGGATATACGCAGAAAGCAGCATTGCTACAGCTACTTTTTAATGCCCTCTGTTAAGCAGATGAGTTAAGCAGATGCCCCAAGACGATGCTAAGAGCAACGAACTTTAACGTCGTTTGACAGAGCGATAAAGCGGCGGTTGCGGCGGTGATTGAATCAGGGGTTCCGCCTTCATCGTGTTCATCTTTTGGTTTAGCTCACGAATGCGGCGGGAAAGAAGACGAATAATGTTGACGGCAATACCAGGCGTTTCGTCGATCGCTTCATAAAGCTGTTGCTGGGTCAGTACCAGGCAGTCACACGGTGCCATTGTGGTTACTGAGGCAGAGCGGGGTTCAGCATCAAAGAGAGACATTTCGCCAAAACAGGTGCCTTGTTCAAGCTGCACAATCTCTTGATTGCCAATATGGACACTCACCTTACCAGAGACGACGACGTAGAGCGATCGCCCTTCCTGCCCTTCGGTAAAAATCGTGTGGTTACTAGGAAACGACAGCTCATCCATAATGGATGCCAGACGCACCAAAAAATCATCCCGTAACTCTTTGAAGATCGGGACTCCTCGCACAAACAGTAATCGATCGACGCTGGTTAACATAAATCGCGGACGCGCATCTTGCACAAACGCCTGGACGGCGCTGAAGAACTAACCGTAAAAACAGAACATAATCTTTTCTCTAGGATGCCCATTATGCACTGGTAAACCCTACTAGATCGGCTCAAATCCAGTTCGATTTGGAAAATTAATCACATTATTGCCTCGTTTTGATACCTCTTTTGCTGCCTTCGCATGATTTGCAGAAAATTCCTGCACGATCTTCTGCACCTGATCAGCAACCAGGGGATTTGGATCGTTCTTCAGCATGGGCAGTAACTTCATTAACGCACGAGGCGACGCCATTTTAAGATACGCCAGGACGGCTTCGCGGACAAACCCTCGGGGGTGACGGAGACAGGCGATCGTCTGTTCGGGCGTTAGACTCCAGCGTTCTTGCCGCGACAGGTGAAAACAGCAAGCCAGTGCCCAATCTGACAAAAAGTGACGCAGATCGAGCAAGTGACGTAGGCGATCGCTGGGAGTCATTGGTTCGTAACTCATTAACTCTGAGAGGCTTTGCAGTTTTTCCAGGTCAGAGTTGCGATCGAGCAAACTCAACAGTGCACGTTTACTGCGAATATCGAGCGTATTGTCAAGAATTTCTAACCCACGTGCCATATTGCTGCGTGAGTTGGATTGTAGATTGAAGGCGGCGGCTTTAATCGAGCTGATCGGATACAGAAATTTCATGAGCAGAAACAGTCGTTCTTCGGCATCAGTCTGCAAATCGCGTAAGGTTCGTCGCAACAGATCTGCCTCTCCCCCAAAGACGCGCTCTGGTGTCAAATCTAAGAGTGCGGCATAGAGTTGACCCACAAACATTAACTCTTGGTCAATGAGTCGCTCGATCCCACTTCTACCTAAGCGGTCTGAAACACTTTCAATGCCCAAATCACGAGGCATTTCCAGCAAAATCCGCAGAATGCTCTGACGATCAGTTCCCCATGCCGTCATCAGATGCGAAATGAGTGCATCCAATGCTTCTAAGGTGCCAATTTGCCCGATCGCTCGCCATGCGTGGAGACGTACTAAATCTGGTTTTTGCGTATCTTCTGCCAAATCCACCAACATAGGAAGCGCATCATTTTCTAACCGTACGAGAGCTTGCATGGCTGCTTCACGAGTAGACTTGTAGTACAGGCCACGCAGCAGTGACGGGTAAAACTCTTCCAGGTGAGTAGCAGCGATCGCCTCCAGTAGCGCACATCGTACTCGCAACGACTCATCCTGCAAAAGATCTGGAATGTAGAGCCGTAGTGCCTGTAGGTAAACCGCCTCCCCTAAGGCACGACAGCCCATCACCCGTTCCTTTTCTTGTTTGTGGGTCAGCATGAACCGAAGCGTGTTGGTTGCCTCTGCTTTCTGGGTAGGGTTGCCTCGTCGCATCATCAACGAAGCAGCCGTTCCTCGTACCACGGAGTCTACTTCTGGTCGCAGATAGGGACGCAATTGGCGAATGTCTGCTTCTTCCTCGGTCAACCAAACGTAGCACAACGCCACTGCTAAGACCTC
>JBBSHC010000025.1:0-12169 GCA_038253425.1 Leptolyngbyales cyanobacterium
GCGAATGTTGCTGCCGATGGCACCGATCCTGGTACTGGCACTGATCCAACTACTGGTACAACTAACCAGGGTGCCGATACAGGCGCTAATGCTGGCACCAAGACGGCGGGTGGAGAGGATACGGTCTATACGATCGCGGCGGTGCCCCTTAACGGACCGCAAGGTCAACCAGCGGCTGTGGGACCAACTGACAACAACGACGATTTCACAAACAAGTCCATTATCACACCCCCTAACCTGTCTCCTACGGTCACTCTGACGGATGCTCAAACGCCTGTTATCACATTCTCCAATACCGTACAGAACACGAGCGGCGGCACTCAAGTTGTTTACCTGATACCAACACCTCCCGCAGCGCCTACAGGTACAGATCTAGCTCTGCCCGCTGGTACCAAAGTAACGATCGACCCTGATGGTGCCGGTCCTGCCACACCTGTTGCCTTCACCTACAACGGGACGGTCTTTACCAAAGACACTGCAGCCGATGCAACGCCTAGTATCTCGATCGCGACAGGCGCACTTGCCACGTACACGGTTACGGTTGACCTGCCGGCAGCAGCGCAGTTAGCAGGCTACCCGGTACCAATCACCGCGTTTGTAGATACGAATGCCAATGGCTTACCTGATGCCGCTGACCCCAGCAACCGGACGATCGATCGCGTTTATACGGGCTACGTCAGTTTGCAAAAGCAGGCACGCATCCTGGAAGCCAACGGCACCCCTGTTGCAGGTGCAGCGGGTAGTTTCACGACCGATTCAACGGTGCTGAGTCCTGCGGTGACCCCCGGCAGAATGATTGAGTACCAGATTACGTACAAAAACATCTCGCTCGTGCAGGGCAGTGGCACTAACAATGTCATCCTTTCTGCCAAGAACCTGACGGTTACGGAAGATGGAACGGCGGGTACTAACACCTGGTTTACGCCAACGAAGGATCCAGTGTACCCAACACCAGGAACAGGGTCGGCGATCGACTCAACGACGGGTGCCCTTACCGTCACGATCACCAGTGGCGATATTCAGGTCTACACCGACACGCTGACCACTCTAGGTCCAAACGTCACTGGCACACTAACGTTCCGCCGTCTGATCCGCTAAAAGCTACGGGGGTAAGCTCCTACCCCCTCATTCGCTTACATCTGTTGGATGCAAAAAGCAACGCCCCTCGATTCACAACCGTTTGCCCTCAAGATGACCACCATGAAGAAACCCATTTATTTCGTCGGTTTAGCAGCCGTTGCCGCGATCGCCGTTCTGCCCTTTAGTGGGACGCCTCTACTAGCTAAGGCAATTGACGCTGGCACCAACCTGGCAGAAGCCGTGCTCAATAAGCCTCAAGTGACGCTTCAGCTTACGGTTGATCAACAACACGTCCAAAAAGATGCTCAGGGCAAAGACCAGATCAGTTGGATAGCTCTTAGCGGCAGTAAAGTCATTGTCAAACCAGGAGATGTCCTGCGCTACACCTTGATCGGCAACAACAAAGGCACTCGCCCTGCTCAGAATGTCACCATGACGCAGCCGATTCCCAACGGTACCGTTTATGTCCTGCGCTCAGCCACCGCCAGCAATCAGGGTGCCAATGTAACCTACAGCATCGATCGCGGTGCGAACTTTGTTGCTAAACCGATGGTTAAAGTTACTTTGCCAAGCGGACAAATTGAAGAACGCCCCGCCCCTGCCGAAGCCTATACCCATGTGCGGTGGCGCTGGGATGCCGCACTTGCCCCCAAAGCAGCGGTGCAAATGTCTTATCAGGTGAAAGTCCGCCAGTAGGATGGCAACCTGGCTCAGTCCCGCGATCGCTGGCAGCGTGTAGCCCCTTGAAACGAACGCTTCACCTCTAATGCCCCTCTGCCACGATCGCTGGCTGTGCTCTAACAGTCCATCCAACTAACCATCTTGCCTCTCTACCGAATGATGTCTCTGCTAAGCGGCTGTCACGCCACTGCTTGGTATAGAGCTTCTTTGTGCAAAATTCTGCCCGTTCTATTGGTTCCACCGGGATTTCTAGAGGTTGACTGTGATTTACCCACCCCTACTAAAGCCTAAGTCTGTCAGTAAACACTGGTTACAGCGTCTGGCAATCAGTGTTCTTGCCAGTGGTCTTTGGCAGGTACCCGCGATCGCTCAAAGCAATACCGCTCAAAAGCCAACCAGTTTTGTCAATACCGCTTCTTTCACCTACACAGATGCGACGGGCAACACAATCAGCGGCACGACGAATCAACTCACGCAATCACTCGTTGACCCTGCCGGGCAGATCACAGGCTGTGCAGGCGAGGTGCTGAGCAATTACCAGGGCTTCAGTGTGGGCGTCTATAACGTTGATGCATCGGGCTTGGATCTGGCAGGACTGGTGCCCTTAACCCAAACAGAGGTGCCGGATCTTGCCAACAACGGCATTCCGCCAGGTATGGCACCCAACCGCCAAAACAGCAATCCTTATGCACTGGAGAAGGATGGACGCTACAACTTTCTTCTCGACGACAGCAAAGGACAGCTAACCGTTGGCAAAACCTACATTCTGGTGGTCAATCCACCGCCTGGGTCGAGCTATGCCCAACGCCGCCTCAAACTGGCAATTACAGGTCGCAATGGTACGGTTCTCTCTTACACGGCAACGTCACTTGATGGCAAGCCAATCAGCACAACGAACGGAGACACATCTGTTAGCGGCACGTTAGCGATCGAGAACGCTGAACAGGCGGGATTGGTGCTGGCGATTATGAACCTGTCAGCGGGTGTATGCGATGCCCAGGAAATCCAGATCAACAAGTCGGGCGATCGCGCTTCAGCCCAACCCGGCGATACCGTCATCTATCGCTTATCCGTGCGAAACCTTTCCAGCACCACGCTGACGAACCTCGTTGCCACGGATACGTTGCCGCTCGGCTTCGACTTTTTACCAAAATCTGTACGGGCAGAACTGGCGGGAAGTGCGGTGGCGATCGCTGCAAAGCGGAATGGTTCTACCGTGACCTTCAGCGCTATAGGCGTCAATCTTCTTTCCAGCAAGACCAATACCAATCAGGTTCTCAATATCGCCTATGCCGCGAGGTTAACCCCTGATGCCATTCGTGGGTCTGGGCGCAACAGCGTCATGATTGCGGGTCAACGAGCCGACAACCTCCAACCCGTTAAAGATGGTCCTGCCGTCTATCGCCTCCGCGTCAGTCCTGGTTTGCTGTCCGACTGCGGCACTATCATCGGTCGCGTGTTTATCGATCGCAACTTTGATGGTGAACAGCAACCGGGTGAACCGGGCGTTCCCAATGCAGTGATTTTTTTGGATGACGGCAATCGCATTACGACCGACGTAAACGGACTGTTCTCGATCGCCAACGTCATCGCCGGACATCGCACGGGTGTTCTCGATCTGACCGCGATTCCGGGTTATACGCTTGCCCCCAACCACTATTTCAGCGAACGCAACAGCCAATCTCGCCTAGTCAATCTGGAACCAGGCGGACTGGTGCGGATGAACTTCGCCGTCACCCCCGCAGCGCGGGAGGCAGGAAAGTAATGAAATACAACAGACTCTCTCTTCATCCCTCCTGCCTGTGGTTAGAACTGCTTGCCGGAGCAGCAGCAGTCATTCTGGCAGCTCCGGTCAAAGCAGCACCCGTCACACCAGCAGTCATGCCTCCAGTGGTCAATGGCGCGATCGCTCAGGACAACGGTAATGCCCCACCCCAACTCGGAGACGCAACAAAAGACGTCGATCGCCTCTCCCCCTCTGCCCCCCCTGCCTCCCCCCTTGCTCCCTCTGCCCCCTCCGCTCCAATCCCATCCTCTCCTCCGCCCTCACTCTCCCCAAGCGATCGTCCCCCAGTTGCGCCGACTAGCTCCACAGACATCAAAATTCTCACCCCTACTGTCGAGGCAGTGCTTGATACACCTGCGACAACGGTGGTTTTGCAGTTTGCGATCGATAGCCAGGTGGAGCTAAGGGTCAACGGAGAACTCGTCAATGCGAAACTGTTGGGTCGTACAGAAACCGATGCCAAGCAAGGTCTGATCACGCAGACGTGGTATGGGGTCGCGCTAAAGGATGGCGGCAATACCATTACAGCATCGGTCAAGAGCGCTCGTGGTCAGGCATCAGTGGCAACGGTGCAGGTGCAGGTGCGGGGCATACCCAAAAAGCTAACGGTGGCAACGGTCGAGTCGCGCATTCCGGCAGATGGACGATCAACCGCAACCATTACAGGGCAATTGCTGGATGAACAGGGCAATCGCTCGAACCGCGATGGCATGGTTACACTGAACGCTAGCGGCGGTGAATTTGTTGGCGCCGATGCCGATCGTGACCAGCCCGGTTTTCAGGTGAAGGCACAGGGTGGCGCTTTCACAGCAACACTGCGCTCTAGCATCGACGCCAAACGGGTGCAGATTCAAGCCACCGCAGGCAATCTAGAAGCGTTTACCCAGCTTGCCTTTGAAACCAGTTTGCGCCCTTCGATCGCTACAGGTTCGATCAACATTCGTTTGGGTGCACGCGGTACCGACTTTTACGGCAGCTTCCGAGATTTCTTACCACCGAACAAAGACAACCACACTCAGTTAGATGTCAAGAGTGCAGTCTTTGCTACGGGACGCATTGGCAACTGGCTGTTCACAGGCGCTTACAACAGCGATCACCCACTCAACCAAACCTGTGACGGCACATCAAGCCTCTTTCGCAGCAATCAATCCTGTGACCAGAACTATCCCGTTTATGGCGACAGTTCAACATCGGAAGTGGTCGCGCCCTCGATCGACAGCGTGTATGCCCGTATTGAGCGCACCTCGCCTGTGGCAGGAGCAGGCACTGACTATTTCATGTGGGGCGACTACAACACTGAGGAGTTTGCGCGGCGATCGCAGCAGTTCACTGCCACAACCCGCCAACTGCATGGCTTTAAAGCAAACTACAACTTCGGCAATCTGCAAATTACGGGCTTCTACGGCAACAACGTGCAGGGCTTTCAGCGCGACACGATCGCCCCGGATGGCACGAGCGGCTATTACTTTCTCTCGCGGCGGTTACTCGTTCCTGGCAGTGAAGATGTTTTTATTGAACTCGAAGAACTAAATCGTCCTGGCACGGTTCTGGATCGCAAAAAGCTGGATCGCGGTCCCGATTACGATGTTGACTACGATCGCGGCACCCTGCTCTTCCGCCAACCATTGTTGCGAACTGACATCAGCTCCGACGGGCAGGTATTGGTACGGCGCTTGGTGGTGACCTATCAATACGAAAGTAAAGACTCCAAAGCGAATATCTATGCCGGACGGCTGCAATACAATCTAGCGCGCGGTCTTAATCAGGAAAGCTGGCTTGGCGCAACCTATCTACGCGAAAATCAGGGCGATCGCCACTTTGAGCTGTACGGCGCAGACGCTTACCTGTCTCTGGGTCCAAATGCTCATCTCATTGCGGAGTATGCTCACTCCAACAATATTTCGGCGTTTTCGGGTGAGGTTAATGGTTCGGCGTATCGCCTCGAAGCAGAAGGGTTGCTGGCAAAAGGAATTCTGGCACGAGCCTACTGGCGATCAACCGATGCTGGCTTTGCCAATAATGCTACGACCAGCTTTGTGCCAGGGCAAACGCGTTATGGTGCTAACGTAACCGCACAAGTATCCACTACTACAGCGCTCAAGCTGCAATACGACCACGAAGACAACGTTGGTATTGCACCGCAACCAATCAACACCTTGCAGGATCTCTTCAATCCGGGTTTAGAAGCAGTCCCAGGTACAAGGGTCAACAACTCTCTCACAACGATTACCGCTGGCGTTCAGCAAAAGTTTGGTAGTGCCGACCTGCAAGTAGACTTACTCCACCGCGATCGCACTGATCGTATGGCAAGTAATGGCTCAGGGTTGAATAGCTCTTCCAATCAACTGCGATCGCGCTTCACCATGCCGCTAACGCAAAACCTTACCTTTTTTGCCCAAAACGAAACAACCCTTTCATCTCAAAATGATGTCCTTAACCCCGATCGCACTCTCGTTGGTCTGAACTGGGCAGTCATGCAGGGAGTCAATGTCCGTTTGGCGCAGCAATTCTTCACGGGCGACGGTTTGTATGCTGGGCAATCCATCACCAGCCTGGATGTCACAGGCGAACGCAAAATTGGACCCGATACAACTCTGACTGGACGCTACTCTATGCTCGGTGGGGCAAACGGCATGACCATGCAAGGGGCTGTTGGTCTAAATCACATCTGGAAAATCACACCCGGACTGAGACTCAATCTTGCCTACGAACACGTCTTTGGCAATTCGTTCATCAAGACGGGTGCTGGTGTACAGTTTGCTCAACCCTATGCCGTGGGTCAAAGCGCGTCTGCCTTAGGGCTTCAGGGGGGCGACAGCTACAGCGTTGGTTTAGAGTACAGTACCGACCCTAACTTTCAGGCAAGCGCTCGTTACGAGCACCGCAGTTCCTCAGAAGGGGGCAATACGGTGATTAGTGCGTCGGCGGCAGGTAAAATCAGTCCTGCGCTGACGGCACTGTTCCACTATCAGCAGGCAAATGCTTCTAACCAACGCCTGGTTGGATTGGGCGATACGGTCAATATGAAACTGGGATTGGCATACCGTGACCCGAACGACGATCGCTTTAATGCTTTGCTCCGCTACGAGTATCGCAAAAATCCTTCTACCATTCCTGATACAATTCTGCTCGGCAGTGGCACTGGCTCAGAAGATCACACGTTTGCGCTAGAAGCCCTCTATGCCCCCACTTGGCGGTGGGAATTTTATGGCAAGTACGCGATTCGCCACAGCACTTCTTATCTGTCGAGTGATTTAGTCGGCACCAGCACCGTTTCGCTGGCACAACTGCGGGCAACCTACCGCTTCGGTTACAAGTGGGATGTGTCGGGTGAGGTGCGCTGGATTCGGCAACCCGACGCAGGATATAGCGAGACTGGGTTGGTCGCAGAGGTTGGCTATTACTTGACCCCAAATTTGCGTTTGGCAGCGGGTTATGCGTTTGGACGAGTGAGCGATCGTGACTTTAACGGTTCTCGCTCTGCTGATGGTCCCTATCTCAGCGTCAATATTAAGGTCAACGGACTCTTCGACGACTTTGGGCAACAAAAAATTCCGCCACCGATGGAGGCACCAGCAGGTAAACCCGTGGCAACTCAGCCTGAATTAACCACTGAGCCACCTTTAGCCCAGCCAGTCGCAAGGTAAGCATGATGAAAAAAGGTCAACGTCAATTAGCAAAAGTTACAACATTCATTACGACTTGCCTCTGCCTTTGCGGTTACTCCACTCTGCCTGTCCGTGCTGAAGGAAGTAAAGAACTGGTTTCTGGTGGTGGCGATCGACCTTACCTGGAATGGTCTTCGCTCACTACCGCTAACGTTATCCGTCAAACACCGTTAAAGGTTTATGTCAAGGCAGGTGAAACCGTTAATCTTGGCTCTAGCGTACCCACCAGTTTCGACGGCAAAGATATTGTTTACCGTAGCCCACTTGGTACTCAAAACGGTTTTTGCGATGTTCTTAGCACTGGTTTTGGCTTCATTAATACAATTGCAAAAGAAACCGCTGGTCCACTGCCCACTGTAGGAGGTTATACACCGTGCAGTTTTGTGGCCACAGAAACTGGACTTTACAGCATTGAATTTCATGGTCCTTTATCAAATGGTGCCACCAACCCTACCCCCATTGGCGTAGCGACTGCTTTTCCAACGGATAACACCCAAGCATCAGCCGTTGCTGCCTGGGATGTCACGATACGAGATAGCAGTGGCATAAAGCTGGGGCGGCTGTTTACCAACTATGTTGCCATGAATATGGGTGCTAACAGTCACTCCCTCAACTCCAAATTCTTTATTCAAACAAAAGATGGTTTTCGCTACCGTACTTCCATGAACGGGGTCGATCCATTCGGCTTCCTCTTTTTTGCTAGTAGTCGTGGTTACATCGATCGCACCGACAACAGCACCCTCTACCGCTCTGCCAGAGCCAGCACCAACACACTCGATCCGTTTCAAGGCAATGTTCAGGTACAACGTCCAGATGTTGTAGATACAACAACCGATACGACCCATCTCGTTTTTGTCAATGCGCCCGACACAGAGGTGCTTTTTGCTCTGGGCATCCCGTCAACACCTGTGCTTCCTGCCGCGCCGACCAGCTTTAAATTTACAGGGGCAACAGGCAGTAGCGGTAACCAAACAACTGTAGGCGCTGGCGGTTACTTTTCCTTTGGCTCCAGCAGTGCAGGTACCTACGAGATCATTATTGATACGAATAATGATGGTGTGTATGACCCAAGCGTCGATCGCATACTCCAAAACCCCGTGACGATTGGCACCAACGTTGTCACCTGGGATGGGAAAAACGCTAGCGGTGTCAATCTTCCTCCCCGTCCTGGTAATGCTCCTTACAACGCCAGAGCCAGAATACGCACGGGAGAATATCACTTTCCGATGCTGGATGCTGAGAATAACCCCAGTGGCTTTGTGATTACAATGCAAAATGCCCCTGGTCCTTTTTCAGCGGGGATGAATGCCACAACCGTTTTTTACAACGACGACAACTATACTGCGAAAGATGGAACAGCGGTCGATCTGGGTACGCCTGGTATACCCAGTAGTCCACGTAATGCCACGGTAGGAGTTGACAGCGCAAGTGGTAAACATGCATTTAGTAGTAACTACGGCGACTTTAAGGGCATTGACACCTGGGCATTCTTTCCTAGTCAAGCGGTTTTAGCGCCGTTAGTCATTACGACGACAAATCAGGCAAATGTACAGGGCAAAAAGTCAGTCAAATTTCTTATCGATACCGATGGCAGTGGCAATGTGACAGTCGGCGATCGCGTCCAGTACACCATCACTTATTCCAATTTGGCTCCCGGCAACAGTAACGCGACGAACTTCGTAATTAACGATGCGCTGCCATCCCAGTTGACGTTTGTGAGTGCTGCGATCGCCTCGCAAACGGCTGGCAATACCATTACACTTAATCCTAGCTACAGTGGCACGGGCGCATTAACCAATACTGGTACCCTTCGTGTCAACGACACGCTTACTATCACTGTCACTGCCACAATTAACAGCACTAACAGTGGCAATCCCATCAGTAATCAGGCTAATACCACCTTCAACACGCCCGACAACCCAGCTACGACTGGTACTGTCGTCACCGATGCTGACTCAGCAAGCGCAACAATTAACCCCCCTGCGGTAGGAGCCTTTTTCTTCCAAACAGTAGATGATGGCGTTGATACAGGAAACAACCCTACCAGCACCGCAGATGATGACCCAACGTTAATTACTGTTGTCACAGTAACACCACCGAGTCTCCGCCTCGTTAAACGGGTAACTGCCATACAGGCAGCAGTAGTCACCTCATATATTGATGTTGTTACAGGTATAGGGGCGGCGGCTGACAATGCACCCAACTGGCCTAACCCATCTCAAACGGCAACTAAATCTGACAATAGTGGTACAACACTAAGCTTTAGTGCGCTACTTCAAGGAGTGGTGTCCAGCAGCAGTTTACCTGTTAGCCAGCAACCCAAGCCCAATGACGAAGTAGAGTACACAATTTACTTTCTCTCAGATGGCGGTAAGAACGCGGCAAACGTGCAACTGTGTGACTTTGTACCTGCAAATAGCACATACGTACCGAATACCCTTCAGCTTAAGCTTGGTACAGGTACCCTAACCACGATTACAGACGCGATCGCGGATACCGATGGTGGGTACTACACAGCTGGCTTTCCGGCAGCCTGCACTGGCATAAACAACAGTAAAGGAGCGATCGTCGTAAACGTCGGCACCGTAAATCGATCGACAGGTGTTGGTACACCTAGTAGTGCCTACGGCTTCATTCGCTTTCGCGCCAAGATTAATTAAGATGACAAACGAAAAAATTATTCGATCGCTTGCCTTCGTCTTGACGATGTTGTGTATCCAAAGCATGTGGCTTCAGAGGGGGCTGGCTTACCCTTCAAGAACGGTGCTCCAAGAAAGCTATCGTGCTGCCATTCAAGATGCGGCGCTAGTGGGGGCATTTGACGAAAGGGAAAATAAAGTACGCTAAGGCTTGGGAAATGGCAACAAGGGTCTAAACTCGCCCTTTTCGACAAGCTTGCTTTGCTTCCAAAGGTAATCTCCCATCAAACTAATGTGATTCCAGTGAATCAGTGCGACATGCTTGAGAAGTACTGCATCAAAGCTCTTTCCCCGTTCCTGCATCGCATAGACCGCCCGTTCTAGATCAACCGTATGCCATAAAATAATGGCGGCTACCACTAGATTCAGTCCGCTAGCGCAATTAGTTGTCGTTCCGGGTTCTGGTCAAAACCACTAACCCGGATATAGCCAAGTCGCTATCCGATTCATGGCGTTTCCTGAAAATGTCAGTAAGGGCTCTATGACCTTTAGCAAGATATGTCAATAAATTCCAAAGACAACCCTATCTTGACGGTCTTTGCACAAAGAATCTGAAGTCAGGATAGGGTATACCTCACTCTGACACGCACAGTTGTAAGCTCAAACTCGATACATTCTGCGCAAGAACATTCCGAGAAACCTTAGCGTACTTTATTTTCCCTTTCGTCAAACGTCCCCAAGTAGGGTAGCAGCAAGTGACTGATGACTGGCGATCGCCAAAGTCGGATGGTGGCAGCGGTAGAGATGAAAGCGCCCACAACCCAGCAGCCAGCGCAGGAACGACGTGGGGAATAGCGGCGGTGCCCTGGTTGCTTCGCCGTTGCCCAAAGCGAGCGATCGCCAAAGATGTTGAAGCAAGGGGTTTGGGAAGGTGGGAGCAGGCAGGGGTGAACCTTGAAGCAGCGCGAAAGTCAGGCGAAGCTGGGAGGCGACCTATTCTTCTGCCAGAATGGCGTAGATCTCCCGCTTAGCCAGCTCTAGCAGCTCGCGGACTCGTTTCATCCGCTCTGAATTATCGCTACGCGCCACCTGAATCACCGCACCTGCCAGGTCGGTTGCTGCTTGCCGCAACTCATGGAACTCTTGAGGCTTGCTAGCCGTAAAGTTTTTGAAGGCATCCCAGGGAGCCTTGTCTGTTCCCGCCTCAGCGCGCGCTGTAAGCAGTTGTCTGCCTGCAGCAGTGATGGTGTAAACCCGCTTGCCATCGCTCGTCTCACTGGTCAGGAAACCGCCATCTTCTAGCAGTTGCAGCGTGGGATATACAGAGCCAGGGCTGAGGCGACGGAAGCCCCCATAGCGAGTTTCCATCTGTTTGATCAGGTCATAGCCGTGGGCAGGCTGTTCAGATAACAGTTCCAGCAACAGGAACTTGATATCACCTCGACGGGTGCGAGGTTCTTCATCGCTACCAAAGCCAAACATCTCTTCAGCAAACTGCTTCCCCCGACCACGCCTGCCATGGTGAAAGCAATGGCTGACTAGGGCTTCATCGGCAGTAAGTCCCGCCCAGGCAGGTACGAGGAATTGTGGAAAACGTCTAAACATGGGGTTAGATCCAATGAACTGTTTCCAATATAGCTCGGATAGCGATATATCGTGATATGTTTCGATATATCGCTATGCACGAGCGATCACCCTCTGTGGCTATAGCCGGGGTTGAGCCGAGATACGTGCGATTTTTGATCATATCGCTTGAAACGTAGACTAGATAGGCGATTCGCCTTTTCGCTTCTAGTCGTGATCACTGAAAGCCTTGTCTAGTAAAGGTTTGGACTACTTTTGACCTTTGCACTAAGGCAAGACGACTAGTACACAACCTAATTTTTGCTTGATTCGTCGCCTGAAACCCGCATTCTACCGTCGTCCTTCTGCTCGCCCGGCATCTGTCCGACAAAAATAGCTATGTTTTGAGCCAAACGCTGAAAGCCTTACTCAGCAGAGCTTTAGTACCTATATGATAAACTTTCGCACGTATCTCGGCTCAATGCCTCTTACAGTTCTCATCGGTAAAGCAATCTCTCTATTCTTCTGTAGATCGCTATGGCCTATGCATGCACCCACCAGTCCATCCTGGTTTGGCTCGACTCGACTGTCTCATAAGATTGATGGTTTCAGCCGCTAAAAGCGCCCTCTTGCACTTCTGCGGCCGGGGCAATTAACCCAGTAGCTTCAGCAAAGGCTCAAGGCTATCAGGGATGGACCCAAGCAGCATCACTCGCATGAGTCCGCATCTTGCAGCTGACTTTGCAGCTCAA
>JBBSHC010000026.1:0-12017 GCA_038253425.1 Leptolyngbyales cyanobacterium
CAAGTAAGGTGAGTACAGGCACCGTGAAATACTCCTTATCACTGCTGCTGGCAGAGCGCTATCTGCGAACCCAAGGTGTCATGCTTGAGCATGGGAGCCACGCCAGCGATTTGATTCGGTTTGGCGCGATCGTGCTACCGCGTTTTCGTGAGAACACAGGAGGCTATGTCGGAGCAAGGGCAGGCGGCAACCAAAGTCTGCTCAACTTTCGTAGTCATCCGCATCCGTTTCCGGTTGTTTCCATGACAGACGTACTGACGGGTAAGGTCAAACCAGACCTCATTCGCGATCGCGTCGTGTTGGTAGGCGTCACAGCTTCTAATAGCCTTAACGACACGGTGATGACCTCTGCGCTCAAAGGCAGCTTATTGACAGAGGCGATCGGTACAGCCGATCAGTACCAGCTACTCTACGGCGTTGAGTACCACGCCCACTCCATCAGCCAAATTATTAGCGCGGTGCTGGATCATCGACCGCTACTGCATACCTGGACAAAAGGCTGGGAGTACGGTTGGATTCTCCTATGGGGTGTAGTTGGTATCCTCTTGGGCTTGATACTGCAATCGCCCTGGAAGAGCTTGTTGAGCCTCGCACTAAGCAGCGTTTGTTTGGCGGCAATGAGCTATGGTTTGCTGACCCTGAGTTGGTGGGTGCCGATCGTACCAGCATTGATGGCGCTATGGGCAGCAGGTTTAACCACCTCCTTGTTTGACCGTGACTCTCGCCTTTTGCTAGAACAACGCAGCTTGACGCTGAAACATACCTACGACGCCGTGCATAACGGTCCACTGCAAACCTTAGCCGCCACCCTACGCAGCCTGGACGATCTCCCACCCGAAAAACTGCGATCGCAACTGCACAATTTGAATCAGGAACTGCGCTCGGTCTACGAGTCGATGCACCAGGCAATTCTCACGGGCGATCGACGCTATACCGAAACGCCGATTCACGAGTTGCTCTATCAGGTTTATGAAACTACTCTAAAACGTGACCTGCCAGGATTTAACGCCATCTATACCTTCATCCAGCCAGATTTTACCCCGCTCCAACATTGTCCCCTTTCCCCAGACCAAAAGCAGGGTTTATGTATCTTTCTTCAAGAAGCGCTGTGTAACGTTGGGAACCATGCCACAGATGCAAGCTGTCTGGATGTTGTTTGTCAGCAAGAGAACAATTGGTATAGTTTGAAAATCATTGACAACGGTACAAATACTCTTTCTCGAAGTTTGCGAGAAGGACGGGGAAGTATGCAGGCAAAAGAGCTGGCGCGATCGCTCAGGGGTGTCTTTCAGCGTCGTCCACAAGCTCCTCACGGTGTCATTTGTGAACTCACGTGGTGCAGCACAAAACCGTGGTGGCAGTTTTCTCACCCGTTTAAGTCAACGCAGTACCCTCTGAGCAGGCTTTAATAGTCTTAGCGTTCCTGGTACAGCTATGAGTCGTCAAGTCTTACATCTTTGTAGAAAGCAGTCTGTGATCACATTAGTAGCGGGTCTGCTGCTAGGGTTATTATACGTCCCTGTTGTCGGGCTGGCAGACGATGACGCAGCCCCACCAAGTGGTCGTTCTTCAGGGGGCAGAGGTTGCGGCACTAGCACAATGACAACCAAAGCGGGAGTGCCTGCCCTCATTCTGCTTACACCCAACGGCAAAACGGGACAGACGGTCTCAACGCGCCCCACGTTCGCCTGGTTTGTACGCGATGCTGAGCCGTTCCCAGTGGAATTTAGACTCTATGCAGAGACAGGGGGAATCGCTTCTCGGCAGACGCATCATTTTACATTGCTAAAAGAAATCAAGGGCGATCGCCTGCGAAGTTCACCGGGCATTATGGTGCTATCACCCACGGAGTCGCTCCCCGAACTAACCGTTGGCAAACGCTACCGCTGGCAGGTTGAGTTAATTTGCAACCCCAGCCGCCCGTCGAGTAATTTGTTCGCTGAATCGGTCATTGAAATCGTGCCGCTGCAACCTGCTTTGAAAACCCAACTCGCAAAAACGCGCGATCGTGGGGAAAAAGCAGAACTCTATGCCCAGGCAGACCTCTGGTACGACGTGCTAAGAACTGCCTTCGTTGCACCAGGTGAGACGACAAACCTGCAACCACTCCGCGTCTCCTTGCTCAATAAAGTTACGATCGATACTACTGAGCGCAAACTGCTCCAAACCAGTCCGATTCACACCATTCAGCGCTAGAGTTAGAGCCATAGCCATTCTGGTTAGGACGGGGTGCAGGGGTGGAACCCCTGGCTGGGGGCATTGCCCCCACATCTCCTTTAATCCCAAGGTCCTAAGCTCTGTGGCGGCAGCCATACCTGATACGGCATAGCCCCATTCTTTGAGGCTGCAAGTCATCAAAACTTGACGAATCGCGGGGTGATCGGTTGAGGGAATGGATGAGTGGACGCGTAGATCAGTATCAGTAGAATCGGTCTTCGCTAACTCGTCCACCTTCTAGCCAGGTCTTACTGCTGCCAACCCACCTGGGCGAGCAACAGCCGTAAACTTGAAACCTGAGCCTAAAAATGCCCGCACCAAGAGACGTATGACAGCATTACCAGACGAGTTTTGGCGAGGGGTCGAGCAATTTAACCAGCAAGAATTTTATGCCTGTCATGACACCTTAGAGGCATTGTGGATCGAAGCCATAGAGCCGGATAAAAAGTTTTATCAGGGCATTTTGCAAATTGCGGTTGCCCTCTACCATCTTGGCAATCAAAATTGGCGTGGTGCCGTCATTTTGCTAGGCGAAGGGATGCAGCGACTACGCCACTACCAACCCATTTATGCCGAACTCGATGTAGAAGAATTTCTAGCACAGTCGTTCCAGCTACTAACCATGCTTCAGCAAACAGGACCCGATCGGGTGGGTCTCGTCATGCAGCAGCTTGGGATGCCTCTACCACCAAATAGTGTGGCTAAAAGCTCAGAGAAGGACAACGCAGGTATGAGTCAGGAGTCTACTAGCACCGCCTTGCCAGAAGCTGAACTCACTAATCACGTGACCATCCCAACGCTGCAAAAAGTGTTGGCATAAGCTCGATCGCTGAGAGTATCCACAGTGGCATCGAACACATTGGCACCAATAAAAGCAGGATAACCGTGCTACAGATGCTGACAGCCTGTTAAAACCTTTGACTTCACGATCCTGGCAACTTCCTGCGATCGTTAGCAGTCATAAAAGCAACAGGATGGAAGCATAGCTGCTCAAAGAACGCGCTCCCTTCCGTAAAATTGCTTCAGCACCAGCAGGATTGGGTACACTACCTGAAGGATCTGCCAGCGCTGAATAATTGATTGTTTGCTATACCGCTGAGTTTGCTGCCCCATGCTATTTTCTCTCCATTCCTTTCGCGCTCACCTGAAGCCACTCAAATTTTTGGCGATGCTTCCGGCTGCTTTGGCAACAGCATTGTTGTTGGATAGTTTGACCAGCCTGCCATTTTTAAGTACGCCTGCTAAAGCGCAAACGGATCCCAGTCGAGCGTTAACGCTGCGATCGGACATCCAAGAAGCCAATTCTAAAACAGGCGTTATCACAGCGCGCGGCAATGTGCAGATCAATTATCCATCCCGTCAGATCCAGGCAACATCGGCACAGGCGCAGTATTTCAGCCGGGAACGCCGGATCGTTCTCAGTGGCAATGTCTACGTTTTACAGCAGGGCAATAGCTTGAGGGGCGAAACAGTTACCTACTTGATTGATGAAGGCAAGTTTGTAGCGTTACCAGATGCACCGAAGCAGGTGGAATCGATTTATCTCGTTCCTGATGCGGCAGCAACGCCTGCTCCAACTGCCAACTCAGCGCCGTTTGGAGCACAGTCACAATTTTCTCCAGCTAACGCCCCAGCGCGATCGTCGCAACCGCAACAAGCGCAACCAAATCTGGCACCGCCGCTCTCCAGCCCATTTTCTCCTAGTCCACGCTAATACATAGTGGCTGATACACGATAAGATCGGGGTCAGTTTTTTGTTTTTTGCCCCGCACAGCCAGGAGTGGACTGTTGAAGATCGCGCTTGAGAACATTCATAAGTCTTATGGTTCGCGCGTGGTAGTTAGCCGTGTCAGCCTTTCTGTGTCGCAGGGAGAGGTTGTAGGGCTGCTGGGTCCGAATGGCGCTGGCAAAACGACTACGTTTTATATTGCTACAGGCTTAGAAAAGCCGAACCAGGGACGCGTTTGGCTCAACGACACCGAAATTACGACACTCCCGATCCATCGACGAGCACGGCTGGGCATCGGTTATTTAGCCCAAGAGGCCAGTATTTTTCGCTATCTGACGGTGCAAGAAAATCTTCTGCTGGTCATGGAACAGTCTAATGTACCTCGTCAAGAGTGGCATGAGCGACTGCACTATCTTTTGCAGGAGTTTCGCCTCGAAAAGGTGGCGCATACCCTTGGGGCGCAAGTGTCGGGCGGAGAACGCAGACGGACAGAATTGGCACGGGCGCTGGCTGCTGGGCGCAATGGTCCAAAGTTTTTACTGCTGGATGAACCGTTTGCTGGCGTTGACCCGATCGCTGTAGCAGAAATTCAGCAAATTGTGGCTTCGTTGCGCGATCGACAGATTGGCATCTTGATTACTGACCATAACGTTCGTGAAACGTTAGCGATTACCGATCGCGCTTACATTATGCGAGACGGTCAAATTTTAGCGTCTGGCAACTCCGAAGAACTCTACAGCAATCCGCTAGTGCGACAGTATTATCTGGGGGACAATTTTCAACCCTAAATTCAACTCTAAACTCAAGGCAGCACTTCGATCGCAACGGTTACATCTGGTTCCTCGCCCTTCTTCCTTACGGCTTTCTCGACATGGCTTTCTCGACCACGAATCCGTCCCCTTTCAAACCATTCCGTTGGCTAACCGTTCCGCTCCCGGTGATGGATCGGTACATTGCCAGCGAGTTGATAATGCCGTTTCTGTTTGGGG
Organism: Leptolyngbyales cyanobacterium; assembly: GCA_038253425.1. Lineage (GTDB taxonomy): Bacteria > Cyanobacteriota > Cyanobacteriia > Leptolyngbyales > Leptolyngbyaceae > Stenomitos. The sequence goes on from JBBSHC010000026.1 coordinate 4,936, forward strand.
TCGTTGCCTTTTCATCGATCGGTGTGGCGATCGGCGTTTTGTTTGATCTGGTGCGTCGAGTGACCGAAGCTGGCTTACCGTTTTCGGTGGCAATGAAGGTCTTCTTTCTCAAGCTGCCTTACTTTGTTGGACTTTCGTTTCCCATGTCGATGTTGCTCTCTTGCTTGACCGTATATGGTCGGCTTTCTAGCGACAGTGAACTCATCGCGCTACGAAGTTGTGGAGTCAGCATTTATCGCTTGATTGCACCCGCGATCGGGTTGGGTTTGATTGTCACTGGCATTACCTTCGCGTTCAATGAAGCGATCGTCCCCGCTGCAAACCGTCAGGCATCCCAAACAATGAGTGCGGCGCTCAATAAGAAAGAACCATCCTTTCGAGAGCAAAACATTCTGTATCAAGAGTTTCGTGATTTTAGGCAGCCCGATGGCAGTCGTGATAAAGCCTTGTCTCGCATCTTTTACGCCAAGCAGTTTGACGGCAAACGCATGAGGGGGCTGACTATTCTGGATTTTTCTCAGAGTGGACTTAACCAGATTGTGGCTTCTGAATCAGCCCTATGGAATGCCGATCAGAAAACCTGGGATTTCTCTAACGGCACGATCTATGTCGTAGCTCCCGACGGCTCCTACCGCAATATCATTCGTTTTGCACAACAGCAAATTCAGCTCCCCCGCACCCCACTGGATATTGCTCGCTCCTCGCTAGATGCGAACGAAATGACCATTGCTCAGACGAGAAACTACCTGGCTCTCATTAGTCAAACAGGTAATGAAAAAGAAGTGCGAAAGCTGCGGCTACGCATTGACCAGAAGTTAGCGTTTCCGTTTGCTTGTCTTGCGTTTGGTTTGGTTGGTGCAACACTGGGAACACAACCGCGTCGAGGGGTTGGGCGTGGCACAAGCTTCGGCATTAGTCTAATACTGGTGGTTTCTTACTATTTATTCATCAGCATCTGCGAAGCGCTCTACCAGTTTGATATTATCTCTTCTTTTTTGGCAGGCTGGTTGCCAACGCTTATCTGTCTAGCAGGCGGCGGTATCTTACTAGTCCGTATTAGCCGTTAGTGGGCAGGCAGTAGAGAGAGCAAACTGCTTGGATGCGCTCCCTCTGCCCCTTTATCCAAACGTACTCTTACCTAAAAGTACTTAATGATGGCTTCAGCAAACTCCGAGCATTTAAGCGGCGGTTCTACAGGTGGCTCCATTAAGCGTGCCAGGTCATAGGTAACTTCCCGGTTAGAAATAGCCGCGCCAATGCCTTTCGTAATCAGGTCGGCAGCTTCTTGCCAGCCCATATACTCCAGCATCATCACGCCCGACAGAATCAGCGAGCCAGGATTAACGCGATCGAGTCCGGCATGTTTGGGTGCGGTGCCGTGGGTCGCCTCAAAAATGGCGCACTCATCACCAATGTTGGCTCCGGGTCCCATGCCTAAACCACCCACGATCGCGGCAGCAGCATCGGATAGATAATCACCGTTCAGATTCATCGTTGCCAGAATGGAGTATTCATCGGGGCGCGTTTGAATTTGCTGGAAGATGCTATCAGCGATGCGATCGTTCACCATAATCTTCTCTTTCCACTGCCCATTGCCGTGCGTCTCCCAAATCGTTTCGAGGACTGACTTCACCTCTTCACAAATGGTTTCTTGCTTGTCAGGAGTGAGAGCACTATAGCCAGGATCAATCTGATGGGCATTGTCTTCGAGACTCAGATCGGGGTGTCGCTCTTTGTTGCCTAGAATCCAGGATTCTCGCTCGGTGACGCATTCATGCCGAAACTCCGTCGTTACCAGTTCGTAGCCCCAGTCACGAAACGCACCTTCGGTGTACTTCATGATGTTGCCTTTATGCACCAGCGTTACCATTTGCTTTTCCTTCGGCAACCGCAAGGCGTGCTTCATGGCACGACGCACTAAACGCTGAGAGCCTTTTTTACTAATAGGCTTGATGCCAATGCCTGAGTCAAGGGGAATCTGCTTCTTGCCATGTTCCGGCGTGGATGGGATCAGGTCTTCATTCAGGATTTTGATCAGGCGATCGGCGATTTCAGTGCCCTGCTTCCATTCAATACCCAGGTAAATATCTTCGGTATTCTCTCGATAGATAATCACGTCCAGTTTTTCTGGGGTGCGATGGGGCGAAGGCGTTCCCTCATAGTATTTGCAAGGGCGTACGCAGGCATAGAGATCAAAAATTTGGCGCAGTGCAACATTGAGCGATCGAATGCCGCCGCCGATCGGGGTAGTCAGGGGTCCTTTAATGGCTATCCCGTAGTCTTTGATTGCAGTCAGCGAATCTTCAGGTAGATATTGATAGGTGCCGTAGGTTTCACACGCTTCGTCACCCACAAAAATTTTGAACCAGCTAATTTTGCGTTTGCCACCGTAAGCTTTTTCTACTGCGGCATCAAACACTCGTTGCGATGCAGACCAGAGATCGATGCCCGTACCGTCTCCGCGAATGTACGGGATGATCGGGTTATCCGGCACGAGGGGTTCACCGTTTTGAAACGTTACTTTAGCACCCGTATCGGGAGGAGAGATTTTTTCATACGTCATTTACAGCAGCTCCTAGATCTATATAGCGGGGTGCACTGTCAAGCCAACGTGGGTGCGTTCAAATTAACTAGGAAACAGTTCCAGGCTAAACAACGCTGTTCACTTTGTCAGTTGTGGTTAGAATAGCCCAATGCCAGGACGTGTTTGTAGTCGATCTAACTGCGATTTTGCAACTTGCTGCCACCTCATGCTTCATACCACTCACTTAAGCCAAGTGCCCGTCACTTGCTGAATCGACAGGAGAGCTTTGCAGCCTTGCTCGACCTGTTGAAGATGTTTTTTCAAACACGAGGCGTTTAGATCTAGCTTATTCATCCCTGTCTGGGCATTCTGAAAGGAGAACGCCAGCAACACGCTTTTTCTTTGCGTGCGATCACCGCCTAGAACAACTGTTTGTGTACTTTCAAAGACCGCCTGGGAAAAACTTCTAGCCTTCCTGTGTTTATACCGTGTACTACTTGCGTGGGACTCCCAATGAAAAGACTTCTAGTGGTTGATGATGATGCAACCCTACGGATGGCTTTAACACGCTACCTGGAAAAACGAGGCTACCTGATTCAGGATGTTGCTTCGGCGGTTGAAGCACTCCACCTCTTTGAGCAAGATCCCCCTGATCTTGTTGTTTCGGATGTCATGATGCCTGAAATGGATGGGTTTGAGTTTTGTCGCCGCATTCGATCGTCGCGATCGGGTCAGCTCGTGCCTTTTATCTTTCTTTCCAGCAAAGGCGATGTTGAGGATCGGGTACATGGGCATTCCATCGGAGCCGACGATTACCTGATCAAACCATTTGAGCCCAGAGAGCTGTTGGCAAAAATTGAGGCACAGCTTGAGCGATCGCGGCGCATTCATAGTGAAATTGTGCGGCTCATGCAGCGCGGCATGAATGATACAAGTTATAGCAACGAGCAGACACCAGCCTTACCCAGCCCTTTACCGCTCACGCCTGCCGAAGAAAAAGTCTTTTGGGAAGTGATTCAAGGTCTTACCAATAAACAAATTGGCGATCGTCTCTTTATCAGTCCCCGCACGGTGCAAACCCACCTCAGCAATATCCTCAGTAAACTGCAATTAGAAAATCGCTCTCAACTTGTCCGCTTTGCCTTCGAGCGTGGCTACAAAGTGCCGCTAGAAGATTTGCCTGAGGAAGAGTAGGCTGTAGAGAGCGCTAAAAGATGAATCATGGTTTCTGGTCTCTACACGTTAGATACACTTAAGCAGGCGATCGCGGCTGACCCGGACCGTTGGCGACCGTTGATTTTCACGAACGGTTGTTTCGACCTCCTCCATGCGGGTCACGTACGCTATTTACAGGTTGCAAAGAGTCTGGGGCGAGCCTTAGTAGTTGGTTTAAACAGCGATCGCTCGGTGCAAACAATCAAACCGCAGACAGCCGGATTACCACCCCGACCCATCGTGCCAGAGGAGCAACGGGCTGAAGTGTTAGCAGCGTTGAGAGCCGTGGATGGCGTTGTCATCTTTGCAGAAGCCACTGCCAGTCAGATCATTGCAGCGCTTGAACCAGATCTTTACGCCAAGGGTGGAGACTATCAGCTAGAGACGTTGCCAGAAGCCGCGATCGTTCAAGCCTATGGTGGTCGTATTGAGCTGATTCAAATTGAGGTTCCCAGTTCAACCTCCGCGATCGTCAACCGAATCCTCACCACCAACGGTGCTTAATCCGTGTTTGGTGTAAAGAAACGGGTATACCAACAAGCAGATGAGTTCGCTTCCTAAAACGTGAGAGACGGTGAAACCCATGTTCAACCTGCTAACGTAGATGTCTATAGTGCCTTTGTTGGATGAGTGAAGCTATACATTTCGGCGTCTACAGCACCGGGTTAATCAACGTCGGGGTGTAGCATCAGCTCTCCCCCCACTACCAGCAGTGTAGGATGTTGGCTTGCACAGGCGGATTTGGTATGATGCTGTGCTTATTGAGCGTTTTAGTTATCTAGCAGTATGTGATTTGATGGACAGAATGGGTATCTCTACTGATAACCTCACCGACTCGTCGTTGACTGATGCTGTAGACGCTACAACAGCGCTCTATCTTCAACTGAAAGCGGCTCCTGCAAAGAGTCAGATGCAGATGGTTCAAGATGTGGGTGCAGTTGGTGAAGCTGGTCTTGCAGCGCTAATGCTGTTGCTTGCGGAACGTTATCAAGCTTCCGTTGAAAGTGTCGCCACCGATTTTGCTACGAAGCCTGCCGAGAGCAATGGTTCAGTTGACTTGGTCGCAGGAACGATTTATCAAACGCTTTTTCATGCCCCCTCTGAGGCAGCAACAACCTTTTTGCAAACCCACTTTCCGCAGGGTATTGTGCCGTTGCGATCGACAGCGGGAGTGGATTATGCACCGCTACAACGGCTACTGGCGGAACAAAAATTTCAGGCAGCAGATCAATTAACCCTACAAAAGATGTGTGAGGCAGTTGGCGAAGCAGCCGTACAGCGCAAATGGCTCTATTTCACTGAGGCTGACCAATTTCCAGCCACCGATTTGCGGACGATCGACGCACTCTGGCTGGCGCACTCAGGGGGAAAGTTTGGTTTCTCTGTGCAACGTGAAATCTGGCTCGGCGTGGGCAAAAACTGGGACAAACTCTGGACCAAAATTTGCTGGAAGACGGGCAATGCCTGGACGCGGTATCCACAAGGCTTTACCTGGGATCTATCGGCTCCAAGAGGACATTTGCCCCTCTCTAACCAGTTGCGAGGTGTGCGGGTGATTGCCTCCCTGCTGGCGCATCCTACGTGGACTCAGGGGTAGGAAGTAGCAATTCTAGTTAAAGAGCTGCGAAAAAAAGAGTTTGCGAAAAAACAACGACACCCATTTGGCTTAGCCGTCAGCCAGCAGCTTTTCCCTCTATCAGCTATCCACTTTTCACTAGCGGCTGACCGCTGGCTGCTACGATCGCTCTACTTTAGCAGCATGATTACTTGCCAGCCCGAAATTGGTCAACGACCTGATCAAGCCCAACGGCACGGGAGGCTTTAAACAAGATGCGATCGCCAGGTCGCACGATCGCTGTTAACCGTTCCACGACGGCAGCATGGCTAGAGAAACATTCTGACGTGAGCGGTGCTGCTCCTGACGCCATCGCCTTAGCTTCGGGTGGATCTGCGAGAATCAATAAATGGTCGATCGCCCATGATCTGGCAGCAGCGCCAATCTGGTGATGAAATTCGGGCGATCGCTCTCCCAGTTCCTTCATCGTTCCCAGTACAGCAATGTGACGCTTTCCTGGAGTTTGGGCAAGCAACTGTAGTGCTGCCAGCATGGATTCCAGCCCAGCGTTATAGGTTTCATCCAGCAGTACAACATCACCAGGTAGGTGATAGCGTTGTGCGCGTCCTCCTGGCAGATTGACGGTCAATCCCTGCTTTAAGGGCGACCAGTCGATCGCTAACGCTTTGGCGACAGCCATGGCTGCCAGATAGTTCAGCGCATTGTGCTGCCCCGGTAACGGTAGAGGCAAGGTCAAATCGCCCACTACCAATGTGTTAGTATTGACCAACTGCCCCTGTATATCACCGCCTTCTAGCCCATAAGTGAGGGTTGCGCCATGCCAGACGGTAGCGGCTGTTTTCATTAGCAGTGGAAGATCCTGATTCAAAATGGCAGTGCTTGTGGCTGGCATAGTTGCCAGGAGTTCACATTTTGCCTGCGCGATCGCAGCCTCAGAACCGAGCCGACCAATATGTGCCGTGCCGACGTTTGTAATGACTCCAATATCAGGACGCGCAATCTGCGTCAAGAGCGCAATTTCTCCAGGACCCCGCATTCCCATTTCTACGACTGCAAATTCATGTTCGGGTCCCAGTTCTAGCAGTGTTTTCGGTACACCAATTTCGTTGTTGTAGTTTGCCTGACTTTTAAGTACCTTTCCATGCTGCGACAAAACGGCGGCAATCAATTCTTTAGTGGTCGTTTTGCCAACCGAACCCGTCACTCCAATGATAGGAATGGTAAATTGGTCGCGCCACCAACGAGCGATCGCCTGGTATGCCTGCAAGGTATTTGCAACTGGCAACAAAGGCAACGTTTGAAGAATAGCTGTCTGTTTGTTGTCCGGCTCAGACGTGTCAACTGAAAAATTGGTATCAACAATTGCTGCGATCGCACCAGCCGCCGCCGCCTGTGCCAGAAAAGCATGACCGTCAAACTGCTCACCGCGTAGTGCCAAAAACACTTCCCCAGGCTTGAGGCTGCGAGTATCAGTCGTGATACCCGTTATCACCAGTTCTAGCGAAACAGCAGAATGGTTTAACGGCGTTATGCCAAGGATGGCGCTCAGTTGCGCTAATGTAAAACGACACGACATGCAGCGAATTGCCAAAAGTACTAGCTGTTATTGAACGGCTAATGGTACTCATTTGGCAAGCCCTAAAGAGTTGCCTGCTCCCTTCTGGGCAAGCTTAACAGACGTAACCAGTGCGACACTAAGGATCGTGGATTAATTAATCTGAAACATTTCCCTTCTGTAGGGACGTTCCATGGAACGTCCCTACAGAA
>JBBSHC010000027.1:0-11995 GCA_038253425.1 Leptolyngbyales cyanobacterium
CATAAAAATCGTAGGGCAGTTCCGTTTCACACACTGTCATGGCAAAATGAGGACACTTAAAATGCTAGAGAGCCTGATTCTAAAGCGTTTCAAGCTCTCTTCCCTACTTTTTTTGAACGCCTCGTGAATAATTCAGGTTAGACGATGACGGTGCCTGAACGCAGGTCTTCAACGGTTTCCTACCAGAGTGACTGGTGTTGGCACCACAGCAGTGTGTAAAAATGAAGCAACGTTACGTCTGAACGAATGTCAAATCTGCTAGAGCAAGCTCAGGACGCGGCTCAACAGGAAAACTGGTCGCTGCTGATTCAGTCTTTGCAGCAGTTGTTGGTTGGTGCCTCTGAAACACGGGAGCAACCATCTAACGGCGTTAGCGGTCACTCTGCCCTTAAACAAGAAACAAACCCTGCTTTGGAGCCGCTCTTAAATCTAGCGATCGCGGGTTTAGAAGCAGGCGACTTTCAAGCACGATGGGATCTTGCTAAATTGTTTGCTGCCTTTGGCGATCGCGCGATCGCGCCACTGCTTAACCTGCTCACAGACGATGAGGCTGACTTAGAAGCACGCTGGTTTGCAGGTAGCATCTTAGGCGAGTACAAGCACCCTGATGTGGTGACGGCATTGGTAGATCTTTTGAGAACCACCGATCACGAAGAACTGAGCGGTATCATCGCCGCAGCCCTGGCAAAGATAGGTACACCAGCGATCGTGGCGTTGAGTGAGCGCTTGCTCCAGGATAAAACGCGACTTTTTGCAGTACGATCGCTGGCACAAATCCGGCATTCAGAAACGATCGCTCCCTTACTTACAGTCGTTGCTGATCCGCAGCCACAGATCCGGGCGATCGCGCTAGAGGCACTCAGCAGCTTCCATGATTTCCGTGTGCCGCCAGTACTTGTGCGTGCGCTAACCGATCCAGCGGCAACTGTGAGACAAGAGGCTATCACCGGGCTGGGTATGCGTCCTGATCTGGCAGCCTCAATGAACCTGATTCCGTTACTGATCGATCGCCTGGGAGACACCCATCTGGATGTTTGCTTAAAAGCGGCTACTGCCCTGGGGCGTATGAAAACAACTCCAGCAGCAGAGGCGCTTTTTCACACGTTGCACGCAGCCCCTACGCCCATCCCGTTACGCATCGAAATTGTTCGCGCCCTAGGCTGGATGGAAACCGCGATCGCCCTCGACTACCTGCGTCAATCTTTGTTCCAGAGCGACATGGCAGCGCTACCCCACCCCGTTCATCAAGAAATTGTTACAGTGCTGGGGCACTGGACGGATGCACTACATCAGCCTCAAGCAGCTCAAGTTTTAATCGATCTCCTTGCCGTTAAACATCCCGTCATAGCCGACGCTGCTGTTCGACAAGCGATCGCACTGGGACTCGGTCATTTGGCGCAAAAGCAGGCATTAGAACCACTCATACAACTTCTGGCAGATCCAGACATTGGCGTTCGGCTGCACACTGTTGCTGCTCTCAAAAAGCTGGATGAGGCAACTGCGCGTCAACGACTAGAGGCATTGTCAACCCGTAACGATGTAGCAGAACCGCTCAAGCAAGGAGCCGCGATCGCGCTCCAAGAATGGTGACATTGAGCATAAGCCGCTAATCTCCACTTTCGATTGCGTCAATGCTGCGGGTCGGCTTGAGAAACAGCCAGCTCACAAAGAAAAAGGATGCGGTAAATAATTGCGTGATATCAAGAGCAGAGAGATAGCCGTCAGAAAACGAAGCAATGCTGCGATCGGTAATGCCAAACAGCCATGAAGACACTCCTAAGAGCCAAATGCCCTGTTTCAGATTTTCTAGAAAAGGCTCAAACTGCGTATCCGGCTTGTTCTTCATGAGTTTCGCCTTCATGGGGCTGCAAGTTATAAACAAAAATTACGAATGATTGACAGAATGCACTTTATGTAGATGCCTATTGCTTACGATGTTAAAAAATATAATGTATTCTTGCCATAGGTCTACAGAGGTATTATAGAACTTCTCTTTTTCAGCGCTAGAATGAGCAAAACGGTGCCTAACCTGCGCCTGTTACTCCATCTGTAAACGGGAAGCTCTGTGAGCGGGCAGACTGTTAAGGCTGTTCCCAAAGGTAGACACCTTGGCGTCTAGTGTTTTCTTGCTTGAAACAGTAGCGCGATGAGTGAATTGTCAAAGAACCCTTTGCACGTATAGGCTCACCGCCTGCTATATTTTTCGTGCAGTGGCAACCGAAAGACACTATGACTGAAGAGCCAGATTCCAGCGTGATCCGCCAAGTAGGGCAGCTACCTGTGGGGCTAGTTTCAGGTGCAACTTATCCTTTCCAGGCATTGCTTTTCATTCAAAAAATGCCTCAGCTATGGAGCTGTGTGCTGGTGCCGATTTTGGTCAATCTGGCGATCGGGGCGGTTTTGTATGCAGGTTTGCTGCTTCCAGGCTGGCGCGGCATCGATCAGTGGACTTCAGGCCTACCGCTCTGGCTCTCACAAGTGATTGCCAGTCTGCCACCGTGGGCAATGCGGTTTTTGACCTGGCTACCAACGGGTGCAACCTTCCTGGACGATGTACTGCGCTGGCTCGTGGCGATCGCTCTTTTCATCATCACTGGCTTGCTGCTGGTGCAGTTTGGTGCCATCTTTGGCGCACCCTGGTACGGCAACCTGGCAGAACAAACAGAACGGTTACGCATGGGGCAGGTACCCATTGGAGCGCCTAGTCTTGGTCGCGCCGCGCAGGATATCTGGCGTGCCCTGACCTTTCAGCTTAAAAAACTGCTGTTGACGATCGCAATCGGGCTACCGTTGTTTTTGCTCAACGTCTTCCCGCCCCTTGGCACCACGATCGCCAGCGTTGGTGGTGTGGCTCTGGCATCGCTGTTAGTCGGTTTGGACTTTTTGGATGCACCGTTAGAACGCCGCCGTTTTAGCTTCCGTCAAAAATTAGGTATTTTGGGTCGATCGCTACCTGCCAGCGCCACATTTAGCTGGGTTTGTCTGCTGCTCGTCAGCATTCCGTTGATTAGCCTGTTAGCGGTGCCCGTTTGCGTTGCTGCCGGGACGCTGTTTTGCTGCGATCGCGTGTTGCCTGACTTACCTGCCAACCAGGACGATCACGCTTAGCGATCGCCCCACTTCCCTACAGCACCAACAAACTCTTAGCGGGTTTGCAGTTTGTTCGCGTCGAGATTAATGAATGGTAGTGCGCCGTTGCCACCCATGACTTGAGGAAATTTGCCATCCCACTTCTCGATCGCTTGTTTCTGTAATAGCTCCGGCGTCAGTGTCTCGCGCAGCAAACGTTGGGCTTCGGCTTGTCCCTTCGAGCGGTTGACCGTTGCTTCGGCTTCTTGCTCCGCTTCCTGGGCAACGTAAACGGCTCGTTGGGCACGCTGTTCTGCAATCTGCTTTTCTTCGACCGCGTGGGAAAATTCGGGCGAGAACTTCAAATCAACGACGCTGGTATCAAGAATGATGATGCCGTACTTATCCAAACGAGCGCCCAGCGCCATATCAAAGTCCTGCTTTAATTCATCACGCTTAGTAATAGCTTCTTCAATGGTGCGACGAGCCGCCGCAATCTTAAACGATTCCTGTGTCTGAGGCGCAATAATCTTAGATACAATATTCTGCAAGCTGCCCTGCGATCGTCGAATGTTGACGACCTGGGTTGGATCTAAGCGAAAGTTAATCGCAAAGCTGGCAGTCAGATCCTGCAAATCTTTGGTGGAACTTTGGGCAGGCACTTCAAACTTCTGCACCGTCAAATCATAGATATCTACTTTGGAAACAAAGGGCGGTTTGACGTGAATGCCCTCCAGCAGTTCGCCATCACGGGCTTTACCCAAAATGCTAATGACGCCCGCCTCACCCGGGTTGACGATCACAAAGGCGTTCAGCCCTAGAACCGCCACAAGACCGAGGATTACAAGTAATACCGTTGTCTGCCAGGTTTGTGTCTGCTGAGTAGTCATATCGTCCTCTCTTTCGCGTTGATCCCTCCTACGACCATAGGCGATCGTTGTTGCATAATGCTTGTCAAGGGCAAAGATAGTCGCTTTTACCTCCAGGCGATCATTGCAGGAGCGCGATCGCTCAGCTTTCCGAAGTTGCTGCAATCGAAGAACTTGACCTTAATCGCGATCGTAGCCTCCCAGTCGATCGCTTTACTCCATACACTATCTCCTTGATACTTGCCTGCTTTCAGAGCGGCTAAAGAAAGTGCTGAGCTTGCCAAAAAGAAACTGGATCAGGAAACGGACAGGGCTGACGTTTGCTTTATCGCCCCCTCCCCTGCTTTACCTGGTCTTATAGCGGGATGGGAGTAAGCGCTTCCACAAACCCTCAACGTTTTACAACGGGCAATTAGCAGGGTTTAATTTGCACAGAATTTGTTCAAGTTTGGTTTGATTGTTTCGGGTGGGTCGATCACCGTTTCTATAGCTCAAAAAACTGGCGACCATAATGACCAGGGCAACTGACAGAACAGTAATGAGTACAGGCTTGGGCATAGGATAAAAGCCGCGATTGTCTTTTTTAGCCTCGATCGCTTCTAGTGCAGCGTCTTCTTCTGGGGACAGCACATCGGCTTTCTTTTTTTCCCAAAAGTTCTGCCATGGGGTTTCCCAGTTCTTCGGTGCATTTGAAGAGATTCAGCCCATTAATTCTCTCAACGCGGATGCCAGTAATGAGCCAGGATGAAGGTCGAATGACGACTGGAGCCATCTGTTGTGCCCTGCACATTTTCCTCATTCTATCGATTGAGGTACTTGGAAACAGCGATTGCCGCAAGTAGAATAGCGATCGCCCATCCGCAAAGAAGAGAATGGGCGATCGAATCACGGCGCGAGAATAGCATCTAACAGGCGATCGGCTCCGAAACGAACCGGATCGGTACAGGGCAAATTGGTTTCCTGCTGCGTTTGCTCGATCGACTGCTGGGCTTCACCGGGCGATAGGTGCCCTGTATTAAGAGCGATCGCGGCTACCCGCGCTGAAGCAAATGCCCCCGCCGCCGCTGCGATCGTTTCGTAGAGTTGAACGACCGCGCGTAACGGGGGAATCTGAACATGAGGCGCGTTGCGAATATGGGTTTGTCCCGCTCGATGCACCAGTATCAAATGGGTGGGTTGACTGCCGCGAAGTAGGGGTAGCGTTGCGGTTGAGGCTGGATGGAGTAGGGAACCTTGCCCCTCAATTTGCACCATGTCTACGTTGTGACTCGCCTCCATCACCAGTTGCTCTACAGCCCCTGCCGCGAAATCAACCCGGATGGCATCCAGAGGAACGCCGCTGCCAGAGATCATCATGCCTGCCTGCCCACTTGCAAGAAAGCGCGATCGCAGTCCCCGCTCCAGTGCTGCCTGATTTAGCTCCAGGCTGGTAGACATCTTGCCCACGCTCATATCTGTACCCACCGTGAGGATTCGCAAGCAGGAAAGCAGCCGTGCCTGTCCGCTGCCAACTTTCAGACCCGGAGGTTCCTGACGTACATCCCAGATCCACTGTCCTGGTCTGAGCAGTGCTTGTAGCGTTGGATCACGATTCAGGGGTGTGTGCAACCCATTGACGATCGACATCCCCGCCGCCACTGCCTGCTGCACGTCTTGCTGCCAATCTGTTGGTAAAGCGCCCCCCAATAGTGCAATGCCAATGACCAGCACGTCGGGTGCATAGTCTAATGCGACTGCTACCGACGCTACGATCGGCACGGGTCGTGAAATACCAGTGAGTTCAACTAGCGACTCGCCAGCAGACTCGCGATCAATGACGGCAGCAATGGCTGCATCGCTGTAGCGCAGCATCGTCAAGCCCGTTTTTCCTTGCGTGCCTCGAATGCCACCGTGGAGTAAGATTGCCACCCGCTGCTCAGGATTCATCATCCGTTGTCTACCGTCACGTCCTGACTGGGCTTAGTTCTTGATCATCCACCAGCTTAAACGGAACAAGGGCAGTTTAAACGAAACAAGGGCACGTTACCGCGCCCCTGCAACCGAGTCTGAGACTAAATCACTAAATCACCTGTTTTACTCGATGTAGAGCATCAGGCGTTAATCATCATCCGTCTCATCGTCAACGTCATCCACGTCATCCACATCGTCGCTGATCAGGTCGTCGTCTTCCAAAATTGGCGAGAGTGGCTCTGCATCAGCGGCACCGACGCCAAAGTTGTCAAAGGTGTAGCTCGGACGTTCGTCAAAGCTATCTAACCCATACGACCGTGCCGTGCGATCGTCCAGCACCACATCCTTGAGATCGGCATCGTCATCAAAGACACCAATGCCCTCGTATGATAGATCGACATCTGGGCTACCCAGTTCTTCGTAAGCATTGAATCCGGTTCCGGCTGGAATCAGGCGTCCAATAATTACGTTTTCCTTGAGACCGCGCAACCAGTCTGACTTGCCTTCGATCGCGGCTTCCGTCAGCACCCGTGTGGTTTCCTGGAAACTTGCTGCCGAGATGAAGCTATCCGTGTTCAGCGAGGCTTTGGTAATGCCCAGCAGTACCGGAGTATATTCGGCTGGCGCACCGCCTGTAATTGCCATCGCTTCGTTGACCTGCTCTACCTGGTAAAGCTCCACCAGTTCACCGGGCAACATGGTGGTATCGCCGCCATCATCAACCCGCGCTTTGGATGTCATCTGACGCACGACAACTTCGATGTGTTTGTCTGAAATATCAACCCCTTGAGATTGATACACCGACTGCACCTCGTTTACCAGGAACGTTTGCACCATTTGCAAGCTCACCAGCGCCGCGTCATGTACTCCATCCGTTTCACGACGGTATTTGAAGAAGACCTCCAAAATCTCGTGGGGGTTTGCCGGACCATCTGTCAGCGGTTCTGCTGCTAGTACATCCTGTCCATCCGAGACGATCACGTTCTGTCCTGGCCCGATGAGGTATTCAGCAATCACGCCGTCTTTCTCAATGACCTTGACCTTCACTGAATCATCTTCTTCATACACAACCTGAGCGGTTCCGGGTCGGGCTGCCAGTACACAGGCTTCTTTCGGCTTCCGTGCCTCCAGCAGTTCCTCAATACGAGGCAGACCCTGAATGATGTCACCCGTCTTCGTGCGCTCAAACACCAGAATGACCAGGTTGTCACCCCGCTGTACCAGATCGCCATTGTCAATGTGGAGTACGGCTCCGGGAGAAACCCGATACGGACGAGCAAACCGCAGTGTCACTTGGGCATCACCCGTTGCAACCACTTGACCGGATTCTTGTAGTGCCACACCGGACGCCAGTTCAGCGCCTGCAACTAGTAGATCACCCGCTTTGACCGTGGGTGCTTTACCCTTTGTTTCGACGGTGATCATGTCGGCAGGGCGTACTACTAGAATCCGACGGATAGCTTCTGCTCCCTGTCGAATGCCCTGTACTTCCCCAGCTTCTTTACAAAGAATCTCGGTACGAGCCACCACTGCGCCTGGTAGGATTTGATCCCCATCCTTCACCAACACTCGCGTTTGCGTGCTGCCCTGAGTTGGATCAGCCGCAATATCGCGCCGAATGACGAGCGATTCCAGAATGACGAGCTGTAGTCTCATCGTCTCGGAATCGTTCTCATCGGGTACCAGCTCAATGTCAGCCGCTAGTTGAGGGGCATCCTGACCAATTTCCAGTACAAGCTGAACTTTCAGCAGCTCTAGACCTTCCACCGATCGCACCCGTTCTCCATCTTTGTAAGGTAACCGTTGCACCGCACGCAGACGAATAGAGCGTCCTGATTCTTCGTTGGTCGATTCCTGGCTTGGCACCGATGGCTCATCCGGTACAGCAAACTCTGTAACCGGACGTATCAGCACGGCTGGACCTTCGGGGGTTTCTACGTACTCGGCGTAGCGTAGTTCATCAACCGTTAACCCCGGCATTACCGTCTGTCCCGGATTTACCAGCACACTTTCTTTCGTCACGAGGTCATCCAGGTTGTCGACCATGTGTAGATCACCTGGTTTGATGACGATTTCACGCAGAATGTCGTTTTTCTGCGTTACTTCAACGACACCATTGCTCTGGCAGAAGATGTCTTTCACGACCTCGGTGCCTGCTTCGACATACTGACCGTCTTCGACCAGCAGCAGCGAAATGTCTTTATTGACCTCATGCGCTTCTTCTGGAATCCAAAGTAAGGTACCGCCTTTGACGACTTCGTATCCTTGCTTTGCCTTCCCACGCTTGGCAACCTCAACCCCAGAGTATTTGATGATGCCGCCCGTTTGAGTACGGTAATGGTCGTCAATGAGTTCAGCAACCACCTGATTGTTAATCACTTTCGTGCCGGGAGTGGCTTTGAGCGAGAAAAGCTGGTTATGGTTGGTTTCAATCAGATAGTGGTCGCGCCCCTGATAGCTCTCTGCCCGCACTTTCGCTTCGTCGAGCAAAACAGACGCGGTGATGATTTCAACTTCCCGTCCGCCTTTGCCTTCGGTATCTTGCGGGAGTCGCACAACGCCGCCGTGCTCTGTGACAAGCTTGGTCTCAGCCATGATGCCATTGGCATCAATGCGATCGCCGTTCTTAACAATCGGTTCAGCACCCGGTGGCAGGTTGTACACTTCACCCGACAGAATCCAGACTAAGCCGCCCCGTTGTGCAATGCGGGTTGTGTTGCCCTGACGGTCTTTTTTCTCTTCAGGTACCAGATCGGCAAAGAGCACTTCGCCTGCCATGTCGGAGGCAACGTCTTTTGCCGCTTTCTCGGTTGTTTTGCGAGCGCGTCCCGTCAAAGGAACTTCCGCTAGAATCTGCCCTTCTTTAACCTTCTGACCGTCTTTCACCAGGAGGGTGGCACCTTGAAGGACAGAAAAGGTCTGCTGCCGTCCATCCTTCGCTTCTAGAGTGAGCTTGGAGCTGGCTTCGACCGATTCAACGGTGTATGCATCTTCACCGTGGCGGGTACGGTATGGACGAGTCCGTAGTTTCTTTGGAAACTTGAGTGTGCCGTCAAACTGAGCTTTTTCTTGACGCGCCATTTCACCCGTAAAGACGCCGCCCGTGTGGAACGTTCGCATGGTGAGCTGGGTGCCTGGTTCACCGATCGACTGAGCCGCAATAATGCCGACCGCTTCACCAATGTCAACCATGTGCGCGTGTGCCAAACTCCAGCCGTAGCAGTGCTGGCATACCGATCGCGTTGCTTCACAGGTCAGGGGCGATCGGACGATGACTTCTTCAAGCTTCGCTCTGCCTACCTGTTCTGCCATGTCGTCGGTGATGGATTGATTGCGCGCCACAATCACTTCACCAGACTGGGGATCAACCATTGGTTCAGCCGCAACTCGACCCAGCAAGCGATTTTTCAGCGGAATGAGGACGCGATCGCCATCCATCATGCTTTGCACTGGGATACCGCGCTGGGTGCCACAGTCCAGTTCTCGAATAATCACATCCTGCGAGACATCCACCAGTCGGCGTGTGAGGTAGCCAGAGTCGGCCGTACGGAGCGCTGTATCGACCAACCCTTTGCGCGCACCATAGGACGAAATGATGTATTCGGTAACGGTCAACCCTTCCCGGAAGTTAGTTTTAATCGGCAAGTCAATGATTTCGCCCTGCGGATCGGCCATCAAGCCCCGCATACCGACTAGCTGCCGCACCTGTGAGATATTCCCCCGTGCGCCAGAGAAGGCCATCATGTAGACCGAGTTAAGAGGATTATTCGCCCGGAAGTGTCGCACTACCTCATCTTTGAGTTCTTCGCTTGCGCCATTCCAGGTGTCAATTACCTTTTGGAAGCGCTCAACTTCGGTAATTTCGCCTCGCGTATAGCGTTCTTCTGTTACCCGGATTGTTTCTTCAGCCGCTTCTAACAGCTTGCGCTTGCTCGGCGGAATTTGCAGATCATCGACGCTGATTGAAACACCCGCACGGGTGGCATACCGAAAACCCAACTCTTTGAGCTGGTCTGCCATCTGCGCTGTACGAGCAGAACCGTAATTGGTAAACGCCCAGGAAATCAGCTTGCGAAGCTGCCCCTTATCCACGACACGGTTACGAAAAATTGGTTGGTTGCTTTGCTCTACCATGAGTTACCCCGCCTCTCCCATAAATTGCTTTGGGATTTTGGATCCTGGATTTTAGAGTGTGAAGCCAAAATCCAGGACCTAAAATCAAACGTTGCTTCAGACTGCCAAGGCATCCTGAATCGCTTTGTTGTAAATAATTCGCCCTGGCGTTGTCTGAATGTACTGAGATATCAGGTTTCCATCCGCGTCGTGCCGCATCCGCCGGAACTTGTACAGCCTGGTAATGACTCCGTCATCCGATGTCTGTTCTTCTACCACGTCGGTATCGGCTTCATCCGTCTCCACGTCACCATCAAACCGCACCCAAACATGAGCATGTAGATTGACCTGCTTCTGCTCATAGGCAGTAATTGCATCATCCAGGCTAGAAAAGTAGCGACTGCCGCTACTATCCGCATCGGGATTTTCTGCTGTCAGGTAATAACAGCCCAACACCATATCTTGGCTCGGCGTGATGATGGGTCGTCCGGTTGCAGGCGACAGAATGTTATTTGATGCCAGCATGAGCAGTCGGGCTTCTGCCTGTGATTCGATCGACAGCGGCACATGGACCGCCATCTGGTCGCCGTCAAAGTCAGCGTTAAAGGCAGGGCAAACCAGCGGATGAAGCTGAATCGCACGCCCCTCGACCAGAATGGGTTCAAATGCTTGAATCCCCAAACGGTGCAGAGTGGGTGCGCGGTTTAACAGCACGGGATGACCTTCAATCACCTCTTCCAGCACATCCCAAACCGTTGGATCGTTACGCTGGATTAGCTTCTTCGCCGCTTTGATATTATTGACCAGCCCCTGACGGATCAGGCGATGAATCACAAAGGGCTGAAACAGCTCGATCGCCATTTCTCTAGGCAAACCACACTGGTGAATTTTCAGCTTGGGACCCACGACAATAACTGATCGTCCAGAGTAGTCTACCCGCTTACCCAGGAGGTTTTGGCGGAAGCGTCCCTGTTTACCCTCAATGATGTCGGAGAGGGATTTCAGCGGACGATTATTAGCACCAACAACAGTGCGCCCCCGACGACCGTTGTCGATCAGCGCATCTACCGCTTCCTGAAGCATCCGTTTTTCGTTGCGAACGATAATTTCGG
This sequence comes from Leptolyngbyales cyanobacterium, assembly GCA_038253425.1. Classification (GTDB taxonomy): domain Bacteria; phylum Cyanobacteriota; class Cyanobacteriia; order Leptolyngbyales; family Leptolyngbyaceae; genus Stenomitos. The sequence goes on from JBBSHC010000027.1 coordinate 11,114, forward strand.
GTGCCAGGATCTCCTGCAAGCGTGCTAGACGGTTGTTACGGTTGATGACCCGACGGTACAAATCATTCAAGTCAGACGTGGCAAACCGTCCACCGTCTAACTGCACCATCGGGCGCAAATCAGGCGGAATGACTGGGATCACCGATAGCACCATCCAGTCAGGCTGAGAGCCAGTGGCGATAAAGTTGTCAATGACCCGCAGGCGTTTGATTAGCTTTGCTCGCTTTTGTCCTTTCGATGTGGCAATCTCTTCTCGCAGTTGCTCTGCTTCTTTTTCTAGAGCGATATCTTGCAGCAGCCGTTGCAGTGCTTCGGCTCCAATGCCCACTTCAATCCCTGACAGCTTTGAGTCTTCGCTGTAGAGTTCGTCTTCAATTTCAATCCACTGATCTTCAGTCAGCAGTTGCTTATAGGTGAGGTTCTCAGCATTGCCGGGACTCAGCACTACATAGGCGTTGAAGTAAACGATTTGCTCAACATCGCGCAAGGGCATGTCCAGCAGAATTGCCATGTAGCTCGGAATACCTTTGAGATACCAAACATGGGCAACCGGAGCCGCTAGCTTGATATAGCCCATACGATGCCGACGGACGCGCGATTCGGTGACTTCAACGCCACAACGTTCGCAAACAATACCCCGATGGCGCACCCGCTTGTATTTGCCGCAGTGACATTCCCAGTCCTTCGCGGGACCAAAAATCCGTTCGCAGAACAGCCCATCCATCTCAGGCTTCAGCGTCCGGTAATTGATCGTTTCTGGCTTGGTTACTTCACCCACAACCTGACCGTTTGGTAGCGTGCGCTCCCCCCACTGACGAATCCGCTCTGGAGATGCCAGTCCAATCTTTACATAGTCAAACCGCTGCTCTAGCTTTGGCATCG
>JBBSHC010000028.1:0-11994 GCA_038253425.1 Leptolyngbyales cyanobacterium
CTGAAGTTGATTGGCACGGGTGCGATCGACTTCAACCGAAATTTGCGGCGTGTTGGCGTTAAACGTGGGTCGTAACCCAGTGAGCTGAGGGTTCTGAGGTGATGGATAGGTCTTCGCCCGGTTGAGCAGCTTACCGAGATTTGCACCAATGACATCAAAGCCTAAACCCGTCCGATCTTGTAGCTGAAAGTCAAACCCACCAAAGTTACCAACGCCCTGTAACGCTGGCGGCGATACGGGAATAACGGTCGCTTCTTTAATACCCAGCATTCTCGGAAATAGCCCCGACGGTTTTGGGAAAAAGCCGCCAATAATGGCTTTGACCGATTGTTCTGCTTTTTTGCGTTCGCCCCACGGCTTTAAAGTCGTGAAGATCAAGCCGTTGTTAGGCGTTGCGCCACTGAAACTGAAACCACCGATCGCAAAAATGTTTTGCACTTCTGGCTGCTGCTTCAGAATATCCTCAGCTTCTTTAAGCACCTTGGTGGTGTAGTCCAGAGAAACACCCTCAGGTCCCTGGACGATCGTGATGAAATACCCCTGATCTTCATCTGGAATAAAAGAGCCAGGAACGATCGTATAGACCCAGTAGGTTAGAACAAGTGCACCTGCAAAGATGCCTACCACTAGACCTTTACGGCGGGTCAAATTCCCAACACTGCGACTGTAGCTGCGGCGAGTTTTGTCGATCGCTGTATTGATACCGTTGAAAAACCAGTTATTTGGCACCTGCCCAGGTCGCAGCAAGAGTGCTGACAGAGTAGGCGTAAGGGTGATGGCGTTAAAGGTAGAGACTGTAATGGAGAAGGCGATCGTCAGCGCAAATTGCTTGTAAAGCTGTCCGGTCGTGCCAGGGAAAAAGGCAACAGGTACAAAGACCGTCACCAGCACAATCGATGTGGCGATTACCGCACCGAACAACGCATCCATTGACGCGATCGCGGCATCCATTGGTCGCATCCCTTGCTCTTGAATGCGCTTGGTGATATCTTCCACCACGACAATCGCATCATCGACTACCAGCCCTGTTGCCAACGTCAAACCAAACAGGGTCAGTGTGTTGATGGAAAAACCAAGTAGCTTGACAAAAACAAACGTACCGAGCAGTGCGACAGGAATGGCGATCGAGGCAATCAACGCCGCTCGCCAGTTCTGCAAGAACAAGAAAATGATTAGCACCACCAGACCAATGGCTAACACCAGCGAGAAGATAACCTCCTCCGCGCCTGCTTCGATAAAGGTGGTCGTATCAAAAGCAACCGCGTAGCGCATCCCCGGCGGAAAACTTGCCGACAGCCGCTTCATTTCCTCTTTGACTGCCTTTGCAGAATCCAGCGCATTGCTACCAAACTGCTGGTTGATGCCCAGTCCGATGCCCTGGTGGGTAATGTGATCGCTGGGGGTAAACCGCAACAACGACCCGTAGTTTTCGGCTCCCAGTTCTGCCCGACCCACATCCCGCAACTTGACTAGTGTGCCTGTTTCAGTCGTCTTGACGACCAGATCGTTGAATTCATCTGCGTTCTTAAAACGACCTTGCGCCGTCACCGCGTACTGGTATTGTTGTCCCTCTGTGGTGGGGGGTTGTCCAATCTGTCCCGCTCCCACTTGCAGGTTTTGCTGTTGCAGTGCCGTCACCACATCCTGTGGCGTCAATCCACGACTGGCAAGACGCTCTGGGTCTACCCAGAGCCGCATGGCGTACTTCCGTTCACCAAACGTTTGCACACCGCCCACACCCTTGATCCGCTTGAGTGCATCAACCAAATAGAGATCGGCGTAATTGCTAAGGTAGGTGCTGTCGTAAACATCCTGTCCTGTTTTCTCGTCCCTGTCTGAGTAAATACCGATCGCCAACAGAAAGTTGCTATTTGACTTCGTAACCTGAACACCCGTTTGCGTTACGGGCCCTGGTAAACGCGACTGCACCGTTGACACTTTGTTCTGTACATCAACCGCTGCTAGATCCTGATCGCGCCCCAGTTGAAACGTCAGGTTAATGCTGCTGGAGCCATCATTCGCGCTGGTCGATTTGATGTATTTCACATCATTGATACCGTTCAATTCCCGTTCCAAAATATTGGTTACGGTCGATTCCACCGTTTCAGCACTGGCACCAATATAGTTGGACGTTACACTCACCTGGGGTGGAGCAATGTCGGGATATTGAGCGATTGGCAAGGTGGGAATACAGGCAATGCCTAACAACGTCACGACGATCGAACAGACCGTTGCAAAGATCGGGCGCTGAATAAAAAAGGTAGAAATGGAGAAAATCATAGAACTCAGGTGTCGTTGGGTAACGGTCCATCGTCAAGAGTCAGTGGTGGTCGCAATCAACGCAGACACTAGACCACTAACAGCCCTATCTCAGATTGATCACGGTTGCATTACGGTCGCTTATGGCGGTGGAGGTGCGGTTGCTTCAGCGATCGGCAGACAGTTTTGCAGGTTCAAAATACCAGATGTCACAATGCGATCGTTCGCACTGAGTCCCTTCTGTACCTCCTGGTCGTTGCCAATAATCTTGCCCAACGTCACTGGCTTTTGCGCCGCCACAAGCTGATTGGAATTAGCCTTAGCGGTAACGGGAGGACCCTCACCCTGCGCGACTTCCTTACAGCCCGAATTGCTAAACGGTGCTGCCACAAACACAAAATCCTTGCCACCTAAACGTGATATGGCACTCGTCGGCACCAATACACCCGGATGAGTATCCCAAATCACTCGCACACGGGCAAACTGCTCTGTCCGCAGCTTACCGCCCAAATTATTGAACACCGCTTTCACCTGTACCGACTGTGTAGCCGGATCGACATTCGGTGCAATGAACGACAATTTACCTGCTTGCAGCACTCGACCCTGGTCATCCAGCAATTGCACGGGCAACCCTTGACGCAAGGAGGCAGCACGCTCCAACGGAATCTGAATCTGCACTTCAAGCTGCTCGTTTTGCGTAATCCGCAGCAGTTGCGTCGCAGTATTAGCAAAGTCACCGACTTTGACCGGAATATCGCCGACCATACCTGCAAAGGGAGCCGTAATGCGGTAATAAGTCAGTTGCGCCTGTCCCTCATTTACGTTTGCCTGGGCCTGTTGCAGGGCGCGCTGGTTCTTCGCCACGGTAGACCGCGATCGCGCAATGATAGACTGCTGTGCCCGAATATCAGCATCGGTTTGCGCCAAGCTGGCTTGTGCTGTTTGGATCGCATTCAACTTCTGATCCAGCACTTGCCTGCTGCTAGCGCCCTGAGCATAGAGATCTTGATAGCGCTTGTATTCGTTCTGATTGTATTGAACGTCTGACTGCTTTGCTGCGCGAGTCGCTTGCAAGGATTTAAGCGTGTCTCTAGCAGTAGCAACGTCTGCCTGTGCGCCTGTAATATCTTCTGCCGCCGACTCGACCCCCGCACTACGGCTGGCAACCTGGGCACGTTGCTCGGCAGCGTCAATTTGTATAATCGGTGCGCCTGCCTCAACGCGATCGCCCGCTTTAACGTAAATAGCCGCAATTTGACCAGCAACGCGTGGTTGTAAGGTTACAGACTGACGTGAATCAAGAATCGCAGCGTAGTCTGAGCTGTCGGCCACGTTAGTCGCTTTGGGGCTAGACAACCCTACTTGCGTGGCTTGTGGCTTCATCTGGCTAAACATGATCAACGGGAAAATAATCCGGTTAAACACAATCCAACTAATGCCGCCTAACACTGCCAGGGCAATGATTGCTGGTACAAGAAAGCGCCGTAGCCCCTTGCGAGGTGGAGGGGGAGTGTAGTTAGACGGTTCTGTTAGCGAAGCGTCTACTCGCTCATCCGATAACGCATGAGCATGACGATCGTGGTTTTTACCTTCAGCATTCATGAGCAATTCTTACTTAGTAGTAGATCAAAGCAGTAGTAAATAAAAGCTGCGAACCGTAACCGAGCTTCGAGAAAGCCAGAGTCGCTTAGCTGGCATGGCAATCGATCGTGCTGTCAAAGAACCTGAGCTTTAAAGAATCAAACGCTGATCCGAGTTTCAAAAGGCTCCATCGTTTTTAAGCAAGGCTGTTAAAAAGCAAGCAAAGAATTTTTGTGACAACGCTGCTATGGCTCGACAGATGCAGACCTCAGAACCTTTTTAAAATTCCTTTTTGAAATTAAAGAGCTTTGCTCAGTGAATACTTTTAATGGTTGAACACAGTCTATTTTTCAAGCTCTACTGGATTATTTCTCAAACAAACGTTTGACGCAGTGGTGCTCAGAATACAGCAGCCACAATAGTGAGACTTCATCCGGTAGCATCATCCGATCGGGGGACTCCAGACCAGGGAACTTTAAGCACAACGGCAGCCAAAAACGAAGGCAGATGTATTGGTAAAATTTCTCTTTGCAATGGATAAAGTGCCGATACAACGACGATCGACGTTATCGAAATTAAGAAAGAATTGTTAAAACGCGAACTCACACACTTTAACGAAAAAGATACTGACCTGAATACCGCACACCAAATTTTTCCCGCTACCTTTCAATGAAAGACGATACGGAATAAATTGCAGGAGAACGACCACAAAGCAAGCTGCCAGGTACGTTCTCCCATAGTGGTGCACCGATTTATACGTTAGTTGCGATCGCAGATTCTAGATCTCGGACGTAACGGCAGCAGTAGGCTGTACCTGTGGCTGGAATTGGAAGACAGAGTAAACGACATCGCGGCGGATTTCGGTCATCATTTCCAGGAAGATTTCATAGCCTTCGCTCTTGTATTCAATCAATGGATCTTTTTGACCATAGCCGCGTAAGCCAACTGATTCACGCAAGGCATCCATCTGTTGCAGGTGTTCACGCCAGAGCGTATCAATGCGCTGGAGGATAAAAAAGCGCTCGGCTTGACGCATTAAGCCTGGTTGAATCTGGTCAATTTGGGCTTCTTTGAGGTCATAGGCAATCCGTACCTGCTCATGCAAGAAGGTGCGAATCTCGCCGATCGACATATCGGCTAGATGATCCGGTTCCAAATCCGCCAACAGATAAACAAACTCCTGCACTTTGCTGACCAGTCCTTGCAAATCCCATTCTTCAGGCGGCAGGTCGGGGTTTACCTTAGCTGCTACGATATCGTCCATCGTGCGTTCGGCATAGTTGATGACTTGCTCTTTCAGGTCTTGCCCTTCAAGCACCCGCCGCCGCTCAGCATAGATGGCACGCCGCTGGTTGTTCATCACCTCGTCGTACTCAAATACCTGCTTACGGATGTCGTAGTAGTAGGTTTCAACTTTCTTTTGGGCACCTTCGAGCGATCGCGTCAGCATTCCCGACTCAATCGGCATGTCTTCTTCAACCCGGAAGGCATTCATCAAGCCTGCTACGCGATCGCCGCCAAAGATTCGCAGCAGATTATCTTGCAAGCTGAGGAAAAACTTGGTGGAACCGGGGTCACCCTGACGTCCAGCACGACCGCGCAACTGGTTGTCAATCCGGCGGGACTCGTGGCGCTCTGTGCCAATGACGTGTAAACCGCCTAACTGCACGACATCATTGTGTTCCCGGCTGGTGAACTCTTCGTACTCATGGCGGGTCATGTTGTAGACCTCCCGCAATTTTTGAATCACTGGGTCATCCGTCGGCGCTTTTTCGGACGCAACCGCGACGCGATCTTCGGCTTCGAGTTCGGATAGCGATCGCTCGCCATATTGCTGCACGGCAAAATCGACCGCCGACTTTAGCAACCGTTCTGCCTCTTTTGACAGTTGGGTGGGGTAAATTTGCGGGGACGCCTTCCAAGATTTCACCTTTTTACCAGGCACAAAGCCCTGTCCGCCACCACGCCCACCGCCAAGAGCGGGTACATCCGTCACGCCAAAGGTGTCTTCGTCTTCCGGCTGCACAATGCGGGGCATGAAGTATTCCCGCACTTTCAAACGCGCCATATAGTCGGAGTTACCACCGAGAATGATGTCTGTACCGCGTCCTGCCATGTTGGTCGCAATCGTCACTGCACCTTTGCGTCCGGCTTGGGCGATGATTTCTGACTCGCGCTCAACGTTCTCTGGTTTGGCGTTCAGCAAGTTGAGGGGGATGCTGCGCTCGGATAACAACCGGGCAAGCAGTTCTGATTTTTCAACGCTGGTAGTGCCAACCAGCACCGGACGACCGACTTCGTGCATCTGGGCACACTCTTCCGCGATCGCGTTCCATTTTGCGTCTTCAGTCTTGTAAACCACGTCTGACAAGTCGCGGCGTCCCGTCGGGCGGTTGGTGGGAATGGTGGCAACTTCCAGGTTATAGATTTTGCCAAACTCCGCTTCTTCCGTTTTTGCCGTCCCGGTCATGCCTGCCAGCTTAGGATACAGCAGAAAGAAATTTTGATAGGTAATAGTCGCCAACGTCTGGGTTTCGGGCTGAATTTCGACCCGCTCTTTCGCTTCGATCGCCTGGTGCAGTCCATCACTCCAGCGGCGTCCCGGCATGACCCGTCCAGTGAACTCGTCTACGATCACAATTTCGTCGTTGCGAACAATGTAGTTCACGTCGTTGATGAACAGTTCCTTCGCCTTGATCGCATTGAAAACGTAATGTGCCCAGGGATCTTGCGGGTCGAACAGATCCATCACGCCCAGAAATTGCTCTGCCGCAATGAAGCCTTCATCAGCAAGAATCACGTTGCGCTGCTTTTCGTCTACCTCGTAGTGATTTTCAGGATCGTCCTCGTTAGCTTTGCGAGTGAGCGCCACTGACACTTCTGCCGCGCGCATATATTTCTCACTCGGTCGCTCCACTTGACCAGAGATGATCAACGGTGTACGCGCTTCGTCAATGAGGACAGAATCCACTTCGTCGATGATGCAGTAGTTAAACGGGCGCTGTACCACATCCACCATTGCGGTTGCCATGTTGTCGCGCAAGTAGTCAAAACCAAGTTCGCTGTTGGTAGCGTAGGTAATATCGCACTCGTAATTACGTTTACGATCGGCAGGACTCATGCTTTGCTGAATCAGCCCAACGCTTAAGCCCAAAAAGCGATGCACCTGACCCATCCATTCGGCATCGCGACGTGCCAGGTAATCGTTCACCGTCACAACATGGACACCTTTGCCCGTGATCGCGTTGAGATATGCAGGCAGCGTTGAAACCAGAGTTTTGCCTTCCCCAGTCTTCATCTCAGCCAAATGCCCTTTGACGCGCCCCCCCTCATTGTCATGAAGGAGAATGCCACCCAAAACCTGTACATCAAAGTGACGCATTCCCAAAACGCGCTGTGCCGCCTCTCGCACGACTGCAAACGCTTCTGGCAGGAGATCATCGAGGGTTTCACCTTTCTCAATGCGCTGTCTAAACTCTGCCGTTTTACCGCGCAATTCATGGTCGGTTAACGGCTGGATTTCTGCTTCCAGCAACGCGACCTCAGTGATAAGCGGCTGATATTTCTTGAGTTTGCGTACGTTGGGATCGCCCAGCAGAGTCTTAAGCATGGCAGGAAGGTAAACAGTTCCTAAGGTCGATAGTTTTGAATAAAGCTTGCAAAGTCCCTCACAGCCTTACCAACGCTGGTAGTCCAACGCTACAGCACCCGTCTAGTGAGAAGCCACAGGATACCTTAATCGTATCACTGCAACGAGAAGTGAAAGAACGGCTAAAGGATGAAGGCTAGAGGATAAATAATTTACTGCCTTTCTCAAGGCGCATTCTGCCACTCTGCACTCAGGCTACGAAAATCGTAATTACCCGCTCCAGGATGACAGGAGGCGCAACTTGATACCCCTACTCGTGTCGGCAGCTTAACGTTTGGGTGCAGCGCCTTGAAATAGCGGGATTGATAAAGGCGATAGGGGAGGTCTTCTTCTGCCGATTGGGGTCGTGAGAAAGTGCGAACATATTGCCAGATAATTCGCAGGTTTGGATCAACTAGCGGCTGTAGCTGTGCGCCATAGTGCTGGGTATCTTGCAAGAGCTGTCGCCACGTTTCGGTTGGCATGACTTCTGGCGGCAACCCGATATGGCAGGAGGCACAGTTTTCCAAATAAAGACTTTCCCCCAGTTTGAGGTTTCTGGGCACAACATCAACAGTGCCGATCGCGGCTGGCTGTATACCAGAGGCTGGCAGGGTTGCTGGTAGCGGCGTTGCTGGGGGCGTTTGAGCCGTCGCTGGACGCGATCGCGGTTCGGTTGCTTGCGCTAGACCCCATCCCAAACAAAGACTCCAGAGCAGCAACAGCAGCAACAAGACAAGAATGGATCGCCCCCGCTTGGGTGATCGCCGTCGCTGGTTAGCGTAGGGGTTTGGAAAATGAAAAGGCTGTCGGTTGGAATGAGGCATAAAGCAGCAAAGAGTTCTGAGTTATAAGCGTTGAGTTTTGAACGGAATGCACCGAACCCCAAAACTGAAGCTGATAACTACTTTGTGTATTCTAGCTGGCAGCGGTCAAGCTTTGCTGATGAGACGCTGAGAAAGACGGTAATGTGTCACTTTTAACAGACGCATTTACACGTTGTAACGTTAAATTAGTTTGAAGATGCAAATCCTTGAGAGGTAATACCAGGATGGATTGCCGTCATATTCGGTTTTGTGACCAGAAGGAGCGTATAGACCTGACTCAACTTCAGGCACTCTTTTATGTGGCAGCTTTTTGGGCGAAGGACAGGCAAGTTAATGATTTAGCGCTGGCGATCGCCAACAGCGATCCGGTGATTACGGCGTGGGATTGCAAGACGACAACAGAAAGCAGCGATCGCATGATTGGCTTTGCTAGAGCCACATCAGATGGTATTTACCGCGCCACCATTTGGGATGTGGTCATTCATCCCGACTATCAGGGCGCAGGGCTGGGACGAAAGCTGGTACAAACGGTGTTAAGCCATCCCCAAATGAGCCGCGTTGAGCGCGTTTACCTGATGACCACCCACCAGCAAACGTTTTACGAGCGCATCGGCTTTGAGCACAATACCAGCACAACGATGGTGCTACATAATCAACCGCTTGACGATCCGCGATCGCAGCTACGAGCAATCAGCAGTGAAGGAGGGAGAGGGGAAGAATTTTGAGCTGTAGGTGCGGCGCTAGAGAGTTTAGAGTTACTTTTGCCTTCTTTTGCCTTTTGCCTTCTTTCGTCCTACTATCAGCCGCTAAAGGCTTTGACCAGCAAAGTGATGAGCAGCGTGGCAACCACACCAACGCCAATCACTATCAACACTAGACCGAGAATAATGAGCGCAATAAAACGGCGATCGGCGGCTTTGGTAGGCTCAGGCGTTGCAATATGCGCTTCTAAAAGTGCCAGATTACGGCTATTGGCCTTCCAGGTGGCATCAAAAATATCGCCCAAAATGGGCAACGACCCGCCAACAGAATCCATGACCAGATTACTCAACATCTTGACGAGGGTTTCTCGTGGTAGACCAAAGCGGGCAGCTTCCACGACAATATAGGCTGAAAGCACTGCACCCAGGATATCTCCGGCACCGGGCAGTAGTCCCAGGAGAGGGTCAAGCCCAACTCGAAAGCGGGTGCCTGGAATCGGGATAGCATTGTCAAGCAGATGGCTAACGGTACGGATGCGCTGCAACGCTGAATGGTTAGGGCTAATTTTAGGGGGAGTGGTCATTAACTGAGTGATGAGAGCTACTTCAGAATACCTGTCCTGGTTGAAATCATCCTATGGCGATCGAAGGATTCAAGCACAGAGAGTAGAATCAATTCGACCTTGTGAACCTTCAAGCCAGCGCTGCCAGATCATGCAAAAACGCAAGCGTAGCCGCATTGACGAACGCTGGTTGCCCGCCAGCGGCGTAATGTCCGCAGTTGGGGATGATTTTGAGTTGGGCGTTGGGCAGGCGATCGCGCAAACGTTCGCCATCACTAACGGGAAACCAGCGGTCTTGATCTGCCCAGAGAATGAGCGTCGGACAGGTAACGTCGGCTAGTTTGTCTTGCACCGAACGAATGAGATTGGGCTGTCCCTCTTCTAGTAACCGAATTTGGCGAGTAGCAAGTTGAAATTCTGCTGCCAGTGTGGTGAGGGTGCCAGGAAATTCAACGTGAGGATAGGTACTCCAGTAAACGTCATTGGTTGTGAGATGCGATGGATCAGCAATCACTTCGTCCCGCAAAAGGTAAACAAGTTGATGCACAAATGGTTCAAGTAGTTTCGTTACCCGTAGCTGATCCACCACCTGCACAATGTCCAGTGGCAGATCTGCCAGGAGACGCATCCCCCAGTTTGGCAACTGTTTGGGAAAGATGGGCACATTGATCAGCACCAGACGATCGCACAAGGATGGATACGACTGCACCGCTGCCAGAGCGACCAGTGCCCCCAGCGATTCGGCAACGATGATCGCTGGTTCCTTGCACAATGTCTGAATAACGCGCACCAACTCCACCACTTTATGGTCGGGGGTCTCTGGGGTGAGCGGCTTATCAGAAAAGCCGCTGCCTTTGGCATCAAAGCAAATGACACGAAAGTGCTCCGCCAGCGCATCAATGTTGGCGTGCCAGCAGTAGCTCCAACTTGCAACGCCATGAACTAAAACGAGTGGTTGACCCTTTCCTTTTTCACCGTAGGCGATCGAGATCAGGCGATCGCTGGCATCCCGAATTGTGACCCGCTGCTGCCCTTTGGGAAAGGTCGTTTGCCACCAGTCCTGCATTGTCGCGTCCTACTAAAAGCTTAACCTTAGTAATCCCTAATCGTTTGGTCTTGCGATCGCTCCACTCAGGTGGTGCCTGTAAACACCTTAGCTGCTGGACCCGACATATAAAGGTGGTTATCGGACTCAGACCATTCAATTTGGAGTAGCCCACCAGGAAGCTCAACCGTAGCGCACCGATCGCACCTGCCATTCAGCACACCTGCCACTAGCGAAGCACAGGCTCCCGTTCCACACGCCAGGGTAATGCCAGCACCGCGTTCCCACACGCGCATTTTTAGATAATCGGACCGAACAACCTCAACAAACTCAGTGTTGATTTTCTTTGGAAAAACTGAATGACACTCAAATTGCGGACCCAGCGTTTCTAACGGAATAGCACTCACCGCCTCAACAAAGGTGACACAGTGAGGATTGCCCATATTGACACAGGTGACTTGCCAGGATTGCCCAGCCACTTCAAGAGGTTGAGCGACTGCCTTTTGGTCGGTTGCTACCAGCGTCGTCGGAATTTCTGCTGCCAGTAGTCTGGGTTCACCCATATCAACCGTGACCAGCCCATCTGCCTCCAGTTTGGACGTAATCAGCCCGCCCAGCGTATGAATTTTGTAGGACCGGGGTGCCACCGTTTCTTCTAGCTTGGCAATAAATTTAGTCAGACAACGGATGCCATTGCCGCACATTTCTGGCTCCGAGCCATCATTGTTGAAAATTCGCATGGTGTAATCCGTGCCATCCTGCCCAGGCAAGGCAAAAATCACGCCATCTGCACCAATACCAAAATGGCGATCGCACAGATCTACTGCCTGCTCTGGTGTCAAAAGCGGTTCTGACGTAGTGCGGTTATCGATCAAAATAAAGTCGTTGCCCAGCCCGTGATATTTAGTGAATTCGATTGCCATAGATTCTGTCGCTGTAGGGTGTGAAAAAGACTACGGTGAGGAATGATAGAAAGGAGAAAATGATCTCAAGGATGGAGGATAAAGGATTAACAACGTTAGGGGCTTGAAGTTGTAAGCGTTCTAATGCCTGTTTTAGCCTTTAGCCTTTAGGTTTTAGCCTTATACAAGGACGCAAACGATGGCGACAGAACTAGAAATGGGCTCCCCGAGTGTACGTCAAATTCAAAATTTGATTCGAGAGGGGACAGAGGTTGAGCTAAAGCTAGTGACGGGTGATCTACTCTCTGGTAAGACCCGTTGGCAAGATCACGATTGTATCGCCCTGGTAGACCAGTATGACCAGACAACGATCGTTTGGCGGCAAGCGATCGTTTACCTGAAACCCAGGGTCTAGGCATATTCTGGACTGAACAATCCTGTCGCAATCATTAAAGTAACGCCCACTGATCGAAGAGAAACGCATACTC
>JBBSHC010000029.1:0-11914 GCA_038253425.1 Leptolyngbyales cyanobacterium
AAGGTAGAAGGCAGAAGGTAAAAGGCAAAAGGTAAAAGGCAAAAGGTAAAAGGCAGAAGGTAGAAGGCAAAAGGAAAAGAGTGGGGTCAGTTTAGTGGTCAGAATGAACTTACAGCGATGTTCAAATGTATCAGCCACAGCCCGATTAACGAAAGCTGATCGCTGACCGCTCACCCAAAGCTGTGTTGTACTTATAACTGAACTGCTGTATAACTTGAAACTCCGCTGATAGTTAATCGCTGATAGCGAAGCCAAAGGTGTGACGTTTTTAAACAAACTCTAAGCTTCATTGGCGCGCTTTAGAGTTCTTTTCTAACTGTTCAAACACCTGAAACTGTTGCCAGGCTTGCTTGAGGTTTCCACGCATAAGGGCAGTAGCGCTATTGAGCACATAAAGTTCTGGCAGCGTTGGGTTTAGCTTTAAGGCAGTGGTAAGAGCCGTATGAGCCGCATGGGCACGGAAATCATAGAGGTTAACGAATGCGAGGTAGCCATAGGCGTAAGGATTTTGGGCATCGAGCTGTACCACGTGCCGCAAGGCAGCGATCGCGGGATTCATCCGACGCTTCAGTACGTTGGCAAGTGCCAGCATGTAAGCAAAGTCACGGTTGCTGGGTTCTTGCTGCACGCGATACATCAGTGCCTGTCGTGCCTGCTCTACGTAGTCTTGGGTGGGATCGTACTGGTTGATCCGTCCAATTTCATCAATGGCTTGACTGAGGGCAGTACCCCCTTGTGGCAGCCCTTTTGATAATGTCCGTAGCTGTGTGAGTAGATCTAATGCAGGTGCAGGACTGGCGGCTGCTTTTGGGTTGATGCGGATGCTAACAGCAGGTGTGGCAAGTGTTGATGTTTTGCCTGTTTGTCGATCGAGATATAGCGCTTCTAGCGTGTACGTTCCGGCTGGCGCGTCATCTGGCGGTAGCATTGATGTACGTTCAGTGACTTGAAAGCGAGAAGGGCGATCGACGGGTAACCCGTTTGGGTGTAGAAGTCCCATACCAAGCCCATGATCATGAAACCAGCGTCCAGCTATGGTTTGTTTGTTTTGTTGATGCCAGGTTAGCAGCACCAGCCCCGATCGCAGCGCACTCCAATCTCCAGACCAGCGGTAAGTGATAGGGATCGGTTTGCCCGGTGGGGCTTGCTCAGGCACGATCACTTGCTCAAGCGTGATGGATTGCGAACGATTACTTCCTGTCCTAGTGGCTACCCCTGCGCGATCGCGTTTCTGTTCACCAATGATGGGTTCAACCTCTAGCAATGGAATGCGGCGACGGAACAGTTTCAAGGTGCTGCGATCGGGTAACGTCCAGCTTTGATGCAGTTTAAAGTTGTTGTGTTCAATCTGCTGCATCAGTGCAGTCTGCGCTGCTGGCTGACGAATGGAACCCTGAGCGCCCGTTTTGGTGATGAACCAGGGGAACGAGCGTTGATCCTGCTCTACTTGAGCGTCCTGAGTGCCAACCTGCCGCCCATAGACCTGAAAATCCCTTACGTTGCCGTAGTAATTGATGTTGTGCTGATTTATCTGTCCCGTGGAGGGCAAGACGCCAACGGTTGATTGTAAGTAGGGTTCAGCCTGAATGATCGAGTCAATAATTTGAGCGTGCGGATACGCCTCGCCCCTATAAGCAAGGTGCTGACCAGAAGCATTGTGCCGGGGTGTGCTACCAAGCGGCAACGGTATCAAGTTACTAACCATCAGGGCAACTACCAGTCCCACTGTGCCCCACTGCAAGAGTTTCCAGCGCCTGGGAATTAAGTGAATGCCGTATGCCAGGATGAGCGACACAATGGGCAGATACGGCACAACATAGCGATCGTCTTTGTTGATATTTAAAGACGACAGCAGGTAACCACCCACGCAATACACCAGGAGCCATCGCAACGCGTCCTGAGACACAAGGTATGCCTGTTGACGATAGGTTCTCGTTTTGGGTGCAAAATCAGCGTCACCAGAGCATTGGCTGCTGACGCGCGATCGCCGCCAGAAAAACAAGAAGCCGACCAGCGGCACCAGCAGCAACGGCAGCGAAACCATGCCCGGAAATTCTTTTAAGTAATACGTCCAGGCATCGAGGGATAAAAGGGATGGATCGCCCTCTGCGATCGCAGAATCAACGGTGGCTCGCTTCGTCGCCGACAGCATTAACAACCAATTAGTGCGATACCAGGGAAGCCAGACCAACGCAGACAGACACACTGCCATTATTAGCTCTAGCCAACGTAACCAGGCACGGTGCCACAGAGCTTCTAGCCCTGCCCAGACTAATGGCACGCACAAAAATAGTAGGGCTGGCTGTTTCACCATGAGTGCCAGTCCCAGGGCAATGCCGATCGCGGGGGGCAGTAGCCAATCGGAACGGATGAAGGATGAAGGATGAAGGATAAACGACGGTTTAGGCTCTAACCGTTTGACGGTTGCTTTTTGCTTTTTGCCGTTTTCTCTCCAAATGGTGAGACAAGCAAAACATAACGTCACCATCGCCGTGAGAGGAAAATCGAGCAGAAAATCGAGCCGCACGCGATAAAGACCGGGCATGAGCAGACAAAACCCTGCTGCCCATAGAGCGACTGGCACAGTGAATAAACAGACCCCAATGGCGTAAACCGACCCCAGCAGAATGACGCTAAACAAAAGATTGACTAGCGTACTTTGATCAGTGCCAGCGCCAAAGAAACTGATAAAGGGTGCAGTGACAATGTAAACCAGGGGTGGAATCTTAGAGGAAAGCTGCCACAAATGGGTCCACCAGTCGCTAGAAAACCACTGCGGCGTTTGCAGTGCCCGCCAGTAGTTGAGCGCTCCCGTTAAATACTCTGCCTGGTCCCAGCTAGGAATACTGTGGTCTAGGGCAAACCAGAGACGATCGCCGATCGCCCCTACCAACCAAAGCCATCCCAAAACGGGCAAACCTGTCATCCACGATCGCCGATTGCTTTCAAGCACCGTCCATTCCGGCTACGTTAACAGCTTTTTCATCTTGACATGGGGAATCCCCGCTTCGACAAAAAGTTCGCCTTCTGCCTCAAAGCCCAGCCGTTGATAAAACGCTTGCACGGCTGCTTGCGCGTTAATTTGGATGGTTGAAACATGGGTCGCGCCCAGAAACGCAAAGGCTTCTAGCATGAGCTGCTTACCAATACCAAGTCCACGCGCCGTTTTGAGCACAGCTACCCGCTCCACCTTGGCAGTTTGGGCGGTGAGTCGCCGTATTCTCGCTGTGCCGACAGGTTGCCCATCCAGGTATGCCAGCAGATGATCAGCCGCTTCATCGTTGCCATCAAACTCCAGGTCGGCAGAAACCCCCTGTTCAACTTGAAAAACAAGATACCGAATGTGTTGAATAGTCGGAAAGTCGCTTGAAAATTCTGCAACTTTAATCACTAAATTGTCCATAATGACTGCTACTAGCGATCGCCCCCAGCCGTTGATGACATCATCCTGGAGGGGCGCGTGTCAAAAACGTATGGCAGCGAGTATAACGGATGGTCGCGTGTGCCGTCTCCACATCAACGGGCAATCGATCACATCATGCTGCTGGAGTCACTGGCATCAGCCGCTTCTTACCACTCTTAGGAGTGATGGGGTTTAGCTGTTGCAGTCTCAAAATTCAATCAGGGAATGGCATCTACGTGAGGATAAAACATTGGTTGAAGAACGTGCCTTTTGGCTTGCCTGGTCACGGCTTAATGGCATTGGTCCAGTTCTGCTTGGGCGGTTACAGAAGCACTTTGGTTCTTTGGCAACAGCGTGGGCAGCCAGTCTCGATGATCTGGTAGCTGTAGAGGGATTGGGACCGCAAACAGCCGCAGCAGTGGTCGTCGATCGCCAGCCGCTTAACCCGCTTGACCTCCTGCACCAGCACGAACGCGAAAACCCCAACTTTTGGACACCTGCCGACCCTGATTACCCTCGTTTGCTGCTAGAAACGCCTGATCCACCCGCGCTGCTGTATTACCAGGGCAAGGTTGAGCGGTTAGAGAATCAAGGCACAACACCGCTGGTAGCGATTGTGGGCACCCGTGATCCGTCCGATTACGGTAGACGCTGGACTCGTCGCCTCACTACAACCCTGGCGCAGAGCGGTTTTACGGTCGTTTCAGGGCTGGCAGAAGGAATCGATGCCGAAGTGCATCGAAGCTGCATTAGCTTGAATGGTCGCACACTGGCTGTTTTGGGCACTGGAGTAGATGTGACCTACCCCTGGTCAAATCGTCATTTGCAGCAGCAGGTAAGTGAGCATGGACTGCTGTTGAGCGAATACCCGGCGGGCACTCAACCCGATCGCACGCACTTTCCCCGGCGTAACCGCATCATCGCTGGTCTTAGCCGTGCCACCCTTGTCATGGAAGCACCTGTGCGATCGGGTGGGCTGATCACCGCACATCTTGCTAACGAATATGGGCGCGATGTTTATATCTTGCCTGGGAGTCTCGACAATCCCAAAGCGATCGGGTGTCTCCACCTCCTCAGTAAAGGTGCTCAGGTCATTCTCAGCGAAGCTCATCTACTCGAAATGCTGGGCAGCTTGCCACAGCTTGTGCCACCAACGCCGTCCCTCCAAACCCAACTGCCACTCAACCTGGAACCTGAACTAGAACAGGTGCTGCAAACCCTCACCAATCTTTCTCAGGACAACGCCACCGAAGCCTTACCGTTTGATCTCATCGTGCAGCAGTCTCAACTTCAAGCAGGCTCCGTTTCCAGTGCCCTACTTCAGCTTGAACTCATGGGCCTGGTTGCTCAACAGCCCGGAATGCGCTATCAACGGCAGTGAGACAGGGCTGAGCGTTAGAACAAGCATAACTAGCCAACGACTGAAGTACTTAGCAAACTGCACTTGACACACACTTCGCAACTCGCGAAGATAGAATTGATCACACCCGACCAAAGTTTATATGTATCAAATTCTTCCAAACAGATCAAAATTTCATGCGGATTATGACAAGAACGAGATTGAAGCAGTTTTGGATCAAACATTCAGACGCAGAAACTAGCTTGCAGGCATGGAACAAAATTGCCTCATCTGCACAGTGGCAGAACTTTGTTGAATTGCGTCAAGTCTTTTCCTCTGCTGATCAGGTTGGTAGACTAACTGTTTTCAACATTGGCGGCAATAAATACCGATTAATCGCCCGTGTCGATTACAACCACCAAAAAATTTATATCAGAAACATTCTTACTCATGCAGAATACGATCAAGGGAACTGGAAAAACGACCCGTGGTTCAAAGAATAATCATTCATACATTGAACTACTTACAGCCTTTCCGCCTCGCCCCATTCAAACGGAAGTAGAGTTCAGTGTGACGCAGCAGGTTATCGACTCGCTCATCGATCGCGGTGAGTTAACGCTCGATGAAGAGGATTATCTTGATGTTTTAGGTACGCTCATTTACGAATACGAAGAAAAGCATGTTCACATACCAGACATTTCTGGTGTGGAGCTTTTAAAGGCACTAATTGTGGAATCGGATTTGCGTCAGAAAGATTTGGTTCCTATCTTTAAAACAGAATCAATTGTGTCTGAAGTGTTGAATGGTCAGCGAAAGTTGACGGCTGCCCACATTCAAAAGCTTGCTGATTTTTTTCATATTTCTCCGGCTGATTTTTTCGAGTCACAGCAAAAATAAGCTGGCGTGGCTTTCTCCTAATTTTTGCTATCACAGCCTTGATTTGCTGCTATCCGATCGAAAGAAATTACACCGATCGCGTAATCGAGGATGTTGCTGGTCGCCATAACTGCTCTAAGCGACTGGCAGGCATCGTCAGGTAGAGTACATCGCCTGCACTCAGACAAACCTCTAGCAAATCCCAGCCATGAATGGTTTGGTTGCGGGTTTCCATATATAAGGGCGCAAAATCAGCAGCGATCGCGGCTTCCTGCACACGCTTGCCGCAAAAGGGATGTCCCGCCGTAATCATTGTTGCCAGTGCGACCCAGAGGCTATCGGCAGTCATGCCATTGCCTAGAATGCGCCCACCTAAGGCAGCGGCAGCAAAGGCGGGGGCGACCAGTTCCGCAGGGCTAAACACCGCATCAAACTCGAATACCAGTTGCGCCATCCAGGCAAATTCTGGATCTTGATAGCGCACGATCGCCGCGACTTTGGGGTTCAAACTCTTGGCGCTGAGGGCGATCTCCAGATTCACCGTGTCGTTGCTGGTGACTGCTAAAAGCGCCTGTGCCTGATCAAAATATGCCGCTTTAAGCGTTGCTGGCAAGCTGGCATCACCCTGAATGACAGGGATTTTTAGCGCTCGTACCGTGCTGAGAAAGCGACAGGTTGGATCTTGCTCAATGACCACTACTTCATGTCCGCAACTATGAAGGTGGCTAACGATTTGCACCCCAACTCCACCCAACCCACACACAATAAAGTGATGACGATGAGGAATACGAGCCGCATCCCAAAAGCGATCGAACCGCGTTCCCAACACAAAGTCATTGAGTAGGGCATAGGAGATACCAATGATGGCAGCTCCGATCAGCATCGTGAGCACGGTGAAGAGCTTTAAATCATCAGGCGCGTGCTCTAAGCCAATATCATTGCCGCCTGCCCCAGTGATGATGCCCACCGAAAAGTAGAGCGCATCAATGGGATGGGTATGCAGGAGCGATGACGTATACGTGACCGTGCTGATCAGGATCATAACCAGCAGCAGCAGTGTGCCAGCTAACAAGGCTCGGCTGTGTTCCCGCAGGTATTTTAGCCCGATGCCCAGTTTGGCTAGCTTTTGCACAAAGGAGCGGTGGGCTGTACGAATACTCGGTTTGGTGCCAATAATCAGCCGATCGCCAGATTGCAGCCGCTTTCCTCGCACGATCGCTGAGATGAGATCAACCTTGCGATCGACGGGTAAGTAGTAGATCAACATGCGATCGCGGTCTTCCCAGAGTTCGCTCAGCTTCCGTCCGCGCCAGGGATGATCATCTTCAATGCGTTCTTCGTGAATGGGCCAGGTTTGGTTAAATAAGCGCAGTTGCCCGATCGCCGCATTACCCAGTGCCGCAAAGGCAAAAATGGGTGCTGCCAGCGATGCCACACTCATGCTGATGTGGTCAGGTAGTGTACTGTCCAGACGATCGCCCAGACTGGTGTTAAACAGCCGATTGATAATGCGAATGCGGGGATTTAGCACCCGTGCCTGCATTAGCACCGCTAGATTCAAACCATCGTCGCTGTCGGTCAATACCAGCGTTTGCGCCTCTCGAATGCCTGCTTGCAGCAAAACAGAGGAAGATTGCATATCGCCCACAATCACATCCGCGATCGCACCAGGAATCGGTTGGTGGTGAATACCTACGACATCAGCCCCCTGCTGCCGGAGCAAACAGAGAATCTTGTAGCCAGTTGTACCTAAACCACAAATGATAATTCGAGGTTTCATAGGTGCGATCGAGTCGGTCGATCAATGAAAAGGCAAGGGCAATGCGCTTGAATCTTCTATTCTCGATCGCTAGAGGCACCAGGACTGTAGCTGAAAACACCGTTACCATAAAAGAAGGTAAAAGGTAGAAGGTAAAGGGCAAATGTTAGTCTTAGACCTTCGCCTGCTGTCTGTAGGACTTACGTAAAGATCCCCGGCTTCTACATTGGGTGGGCTTTTATGGCTGAGTTTTAACCAGAAGTCGGGGATCTAAACACCTTACGCGTAAAGCCTAATCTGTTTCTAGAGCGGTTGACTTCTTCTACAGTGATTGACTGCTGCTTTGCTTGGAAAAAACTTTAACGCCAGACTTCTGACTCCTGCATTCTTAGCGAAACTATGACTTATTACGTGATTTACGATGGCACCTGCAACCTTTGCACAACACTGGTTCAGCTTTTGGGCAGTCTGGACAAAGGTGAACAGTTTCAGTACATTCCAATGCAGGATCAGCCAGCCCTGAGCCAATTCGGCATTACATCTCAAGACTGCGAACAGGGCATGATTTTAATCAACGCAGCCGCTCCTGAGGAACGTTGGCAGGGTAGTGCGGCGGCGGAAGAAATTGGGCGCTTACTGCCGATGGGCGATGTGTTTGTGGCTGCTTACCGGGCGTTGCCAGGTGTAAAGTGGGCAGGCGATCGCGTTTACGAACAAATCCGCGACAACCGCTATGCGCTCTTTGGCAAGCGCGATCAAACCTATCAGCCTTACTATCCGGCTGCCTGTGTCTCAGATGACTGTCGGCGATCGCCGTCTTAAAATTACGCCCAAACAATGATCGAGTGGCTGATTAGCGATCAGCTTTTTGCTGACGGCTGACCGCTAACCGCTCACTTAAGCACGAGCAACGCCATCCTGACGTGCCGCTTGCTGTACCGCAGCAGAAACGGCTTTTGCCACACGCTCGTCGAAGACTGATGGAATGATATGCTCGTGCATCAATTCGGATGGCTTGACTAACGAGGCGATCGCCTGTGCCGCTTCCAGGTACATATTGATCGTAAACGTAGAGGCACGACAATCTAAGGCACCTCGAAACACGCCAGGAAATGCCAGCACATTGTTGATCTGATTGGGGTAGTCGCTGCGTCCGGTTGCCATGACAGCAACATCTTGCATGACCAGTTCGGGCTGAATTTCAGGAATGGGGTTTGCCATTGCAAAGACGATCGGGTCTTTTGCCATCGATCGCACCATCTCAACTGTCACCACTCCCGGCGCACTCACTCCCAAAAAGATATCGCTATTTTGCATCGCGTCTGCTAGTTTGCCACCCGTTGCCACCGCAAATTCTTGCTTTTGCTCGTTTAAATCGGCGCGATCGAGCGACAGAATGCCTTTAGAGTCACACAGCACGATATGTTCTGCGCCTGCTTTACGGAGGAGTCGGGCGATCGCTACACCAGCCGCCCCCGCCCCGTTGATGACAATCCGCACCTCTGCCATCGACTTATTGACTAGCTTGAGGGCGTTGATCAGTGCTGCCAGGGTGACAATGGCTGTGCCGTGCTGGTCGTCGTGGAAGACAGGAATATTTAGTTCGCGCTGCAACCGGGCTTCAATTTCAAAGCAACGGGGAGCCGCAATATCTTCTAAGTTGATGCCACCAAAAACGGGCGCAATGTTTTTCACCGTCTCGACGATCGCATCCGTATCCTGTGTGGCAAGACAAATGGGGAAGGCATCCAGCCCACCAAATTCTTTAAACAGCATGGCTTTACCTTCCATGACAGGCAGCGCTGCTTCGGGGCCCAGATTGCCCAGCCCCAGGACAGCACTGCCATCGGTGACGATCGCCACGGTGTTTTGCTTGATGGTGAGCGTATAAGCCTGCTCTGGATCGTTCGCGATCGCAGTACAAATACGCCCCACTCCCGGCGTGTATGCCATTGCCAGATCTGCCTGCCCCCGCAGTGGAATGCGACTCTGCACCGTAATTTTGCCGCCCCGATGCAAATCAAAGGTGCGATCGTATACGTTCAGCACCTTGATATCAGGTAGTGCCTTGACTGCCGCCACAATTGTCTCAGCGTGCTCTGTACTGGCGGCATCGATCGTGATGTCGCGGAGTGAAAGCTGGCGGGTTTGCTCAATCAAATCGATCTGACCCATATTGCCGCCTAAACTGGAAACAGCCTGTGTGACCGATGCCAACATACCCGGTCGATTGGGCAACTGAAAGCGGATGGTGAGGCTAAAACTGGAATTGGGAGTGAGGGTAGTCATGGGCGTCTGGATTTGAGATGGTCGATTGATTGCTTGACTCAAGGCACTATGCCGAAATCAGAGCTTGCCAAAGCGTCTTCAGCTTAAAGGAAGGGTTGATTCAGGATTGTACCAACTCACACCAACTGCTTTGATGAAGTTGTCGTGGACTGGGTGCATCCTAACAGATGAGAACGGGACAAACGAAAACGGAGCGATCGCCGCTGCATCGCTTCGAGTGTTCTCTGTTTGACAACTCACCACGCAATCCCAACGCTAACTTCTATGCCCAGTCTCTACGCCGAAATTGAAATCGATGCATCCCGACAACGGGTGTGGCAAGCGCTGGTACACAAAGAACAATGGCTGTATTGGAATACCTATCTCTACGACTGCAATCCCAAACAACCATTAACAGAAGGAAAGGAAGTGTTGCTGTCATTACGACGAGTGCCCGGTGATGAAGAAGTGGAATTTCAGCCGCTCGTCACGCTGCTGCAACCAGGGGCTTGCTTGAAATGGGTGTCGTCGATTCCTGGCTTTGTTACCGAGCATGTCTTTCAGCTTCAAGAAACGGGACGCGATCGCACCAAATACATCCACCAAGAAAATTTTTCGGGTGTACTAACTCGTGTCTTTTTTCCCTTCATTCGGCAGGATGAACAGCAAGGCATCCGTCGCATGTCACGCGAGCTAAAGCGCTACGTAGAACAGTAATCTTCGTAGTAATCCCTACGAACCTGCAAGTGTCTTAGCCAGGTAGCGATCGTGTTTCAAGTTCTCGTTTCGTCTCATGCTTTCGCTGTTTAGCAGGAATGGTTAGGAAAGCAAGCAGTTAAGCCTGCTTTATACCCCTTCGCGGTTCTGAATCAGATCGGTTAAGTTAAAGGTAGTGTGAGCAGGTAGCGAACCATTCACCGTTAGATTCGTCATCAGCAAGCATCGCTACAGGTTTAACCGTGATTGGGTGCGCTGGTAGCCCAAACAGACAAGCCACAACACTTTTATTTTACAACGAGAGTGTTCTCGCAGTTGTCTCAACGGTTGCCGATCAAGATTGATGCATGAAAATTCAAGTTTTGTGATAACTTTTACAAATCGCAATCACAGGAAACTTCAATCACTGTCATAGTCACCACTGCAACAATTTAACGTAAGCTTGATTCAGACGGGTTTACAGGCGCCGCCTAATGCTTTTAGGGCGTTAAAACCCTAATAATCAAGCAAAAAATGTTTGCTGATTCCTTCATAATTTGTTACAAAGTAGTGAGACAACCCTCGGGACGAAAGACCGCATGATTGGTGGCTTCACTGCACCCCCTACTGGTACAGACTTTGGTGAGCGTATGCTTAACAAAGTCGTCAGCCAATCGATCCGTCACCTTTTCACCCAGAGTGAGTCCGTGGACGTTTCGATTCGCTGTTCGCCCTCTAGCAAACTGCTACAGGGAAGTCTTGACAGTTTCAAAATGAATGGACAACGCCTGATCATTCGCAAGGATTTCTGGGTTGAGACGATGTCGTTTGAAACAGACGCGGTTTCGATCGATTTTAGCTCTGTCCTCGGCGGCAAGATTCGTTTGCGGCAGCCAACCCAAGCGATCGCGCAAGTTGTACTAACTGAAGATGGCATCAATCAAGCGTTTAATGCCGAACTGGTGAAGAAACGCTTGCTCAATATTGACAATCCTGAACTGACCAATCTTTCAGGTGGCGAGTCTGTGTCGTTTACAGATGTCAATCTACAATTATTGCCCAACAATCAAATTCAGATTTTTGCCAAAACTGAGTTGCCCAATGGCACGGTGCCCATTAGTCTGATTGCTACTCTGGCAGTCGAGCGCCGCCGCCGCATTTCTTTCCAGAATCCTCAGTTCAATGAGGCGGTTGTTCCCGAAGCACTCAGGGGCGTTTCACAAGTGATGACAATGGCATTCGCAGAAATTCTTGACAACATGGTCGATCTCGATCGCTTTGATCTAGATGGCGTCACGATGCGAATTAACCGTCTGGAAACGCAGGGAAAGCAGCTTATTTTTAGCGGCTACGCTCAGATCGAACATTTTCCTGGAAGCCGCTAACTCAAAGTTAGCTGTCGCATAAAGTTAGAGGTTGAATTTTGAGTGATGATTAACCGACATCGCTCGAAATTCAGCACGTTAACCTAACCTGCATTATTCATGAGCCATGTTCGAGGCAGACAGACTACCCCCGTTCGGTAGGACAGCAGAGGAAGCTGCGGTAAGAACCGCGCTCAAGGGGTACAAAA
>JBBSHC010000030.1:0-11792 GCA_038253425.1 Leptolyngbyales cyanobacterium
CTAGTCCCACTGATGCCAGACCTCCCGCAAGCGCGGCGGGGGAAAGCTGCTGCCAAAGCTAGAACTCCCTTCCTGCCAACTGTCCCGGCTTAAATCGGTAGCCGAAAGATTTATAGGGAAAAACCGTGAAGTTTCATGAAAAAAAGTTTGTGTATCTTGTTACAATAATCTTGGAACCGGGGAATACTAAAAATTAGTAACCTACTGTACGCTTGGGAACGTTACAGGATTGAGTTCCTCCAATTTGAGAGAGCAACGTATTTTCGTTTGACCAGCCACCGTGCTGGTCTTTTTTTAGTTTTTGCAGCGATCGCTCAACTGACACTCTTCATCATCGATCGCAACTTGTTCTTGTAATTGATGGTTTCAAGCGATCGGTCAAGGCAATCCACAATGCCTCAGCAACCTTGAGTGGTCGTTGGTGATCTATAGTTGCACCAGAGCAAGTTGGTTTCAAAGACACCTTAGGCAAAGCGGCTGTGACCTTAAAGTATGCGTTAGTTCATGAATGGTTGACACCGAAAGCCACAGGTGGTTCTGAACTGGTAGTGCAGGAAATCTTGAAGGGCGTGGAAGCGGATGTCTACGCGCTGATTGATTTTGAATCAACCAATCCTGAGAGCTATTTATTTAAACGCCAAATTGGCACTACCTTTTTGCAGCACTTTCCACTTGCCCGCAACGGCGTACAGAAATACCTGCCGCTGTTGCCGATCGCGATCGAACAACTTGATCTGCGCGCTTACGACGTGATCCTTTCGTCTTCCCACGCGGTTGCTAAAGGCGTTTTAACAGGAGCCAACCAACTGCACATCTGCTACTGTCATGCACCGATGCGTTATGCCTGGGATATGACGTTTGACTATCTGCAAAGCAGTACGGCTGGGCAAGGTTTACAGGGACTACTCACGCGCTACCTGCTACACCGTTTACGCCAGTGGGATGTGCTGGCAGCCAATCGTGTTGATTATTTTGTTGCCAACTCAAAAAATACCGCACGACGCATTTGGCGCTGTTATCGCCGTCCCGCCACGGTAATTTATCCACCCGTTGACACCGATCGCTTCCGCTTTGCACCCCAAAAACAAGATTTTTATGTCACCGTCTCGCGCCTCGTCAGCTACAAAAAGATCTCGCTGATTGTACGAGCATTTAACCAGTTAGGACGCCCACTCATCGTGATTGGAGAAGGTCCCGAACTGGCGCAAATTAAACAAATTGCTCGACCCAATGTGCAAGTATTGGGCTGGCAACCCGATGCAGTAGTGGAGCAGTATATGGCGCAGGCGAAAGCGTTTGTGTATGCTGCCTTTGAGGATTTTGGCATCGCACCTGTAGAAGCGCAGGCGTGCGGTACACCTGTCATTGCTTATGGCATGGGAGGAACTTTAGAGACTGTACATGACGTCCATGCTTATGGTGAGATGGCTACCGGAGTTCTGTTTCGTCAGCAAACTGAAGCGGCGATTGTGGCGGCGGTCGAAGAGTTTGAACGGTATCAATCAGTACTAAATCCTGAAGTGGCGCGATCGCACGCTCTATCGTTCAGCCCTCAAATCTTCCAACAGTGCTACCAGTCGTTCTTAGAACAATGTTATGCAGAATTTCAGCAGCACCTCTCATCGTAGATTCCGAGTGTCTTCTCCAGAAGCGCAGCAATTTTTCGTCCGAATTGGAACCAAAAACTGCTGAGAAGGGGTCAGTAGCTTTATGATGGGGACTGTGTGGTGTGGATGTGTGAAGGAGTAAAATGACTGCCGAAAGCCAACTAATCTCTGGCAAGACAATTCGTGCATTCGTAAAGCGAGGTTTGCTATCGCTTTTCGACCATGCCTTAAACGGAGAGTTTGCCAAACGGCTGTTTGATGTTGCATTTTCCCTGACGGTTCTGGTTACTTTTGCCCCGGTTTACTTACTGCTTATCGTCTTAATTGCGCTCAGTTCCAGGGGTCCGGTCTTTTATGTGCAGGAGCGCGTTGGTAAGAACTGCAAACCGTTCGGGTGTATCAAGTTCAGAACAATGGTACGCAATGCGGATGAAGTCTTGATGGAAATGATGGAAACATCACCCCGCTTGCGGCAGGAGTTTCAAAGTAATTTCAAGCTACGGCGTGATCCACGCATTACCTGGATTGGTCGTTTTTTGCGAATCACCAGTCTGGACGAGTTTCCTCAGTTTCTCAATGTGCTTAAGGGCGATATGAGCGTTGTTGGTCCTCGTCCCGTTGTAAGAGAGGAGCTGGAACGGTACGGACACTACGCCGATCGAGTCTTCAGCATTCGACCGGGCATCACTGGGCTTTGGCAAGTATCGGGACGGAATGATATTCCTTATCCCCGGCGCGTTCAGATTGATGTTTATTACGTCAATTTCCGTAATTTTTTGACGGACTTATGGATTATCTTCAAAACGATCGGTGTCGTTGTCTTTCCGAAAGATAACGGAGCCTATTAATTAAGCCTACTAATTAAAAGAGCAAGGGGTGGCACTGTTTAACGCCGCTGAGCGCTAGTTTTGTGCTTAAGCAGCGGCGATCGCACTTTTTGCTGCGAGCGATCGGGTGTCATCAAAGCCCGTATTTTCGTGTGTGTGGATTTAAGCTGGTGACAGCCTTTGTGCATAGTCGTACCGTGGCATTGAACGATCTCTCTAGTAGCATGACAGTTGAGTAGACGCTAAGCTCTGGGCAAAGCGGCTTCTAGGATCATCATGAGCGTTGGCTAATGCAATTTCCAGCCATTTTCAAAGCAATGCCTCAATTGCTAACTCCAAAGCGATTAGCCATTGTTGAGGCTATTCTAATTGGTTTGATTGCAGCCCTGGCGGCTGTGCTGCTGAAGCAGAGTATTCACTGGTTGGGCGATTGGCGGCTAAAAGAATCGCTTGTACTGCCTGTTGCGTTGCTGATCCCCACGGTCGGCTTGGTCGGAGGGCTGCTAGTTGGTTTTTTGGTAGAGCGCTTTGCCCTGGAAGCCCTGGGAAGCGGTGTACCACAGGTGAAAGCAGCCCTGGCATATGTGCCGATCGCGCTCAATCTGCGTGTGGCTGTGGTCAAATTTATAAGCACGACCTTAGCTCTGAGTTCTGGGTTTGCCTTAGGGCGCGAAGGACCGACCATTCAGATTGGGGCAGCATTGGCGGCTCAGTTAAGCCGCTGGATTCCTGCTTCGCCAGAGCACCAGCGGCACCTCATTGCAGCCGGAGCAGCAGCAGGTTTGGCAGCTAGTTTCGATGCACCGATCGCGGGTGTCATGTTTGTCATCGAAGAACTGCTTCAAGATTTCTCTAGCCTGACGCTAGGCACTGCTGTTTTGGCGTCGTTTATTGGCGGTGTGACCTCTCGCGTTTTAGCAGGACCCAACCTACATCTGGGGGTCAATCCCCTCAGCTATCCAACGAGCTTCTCGCTGCTCGAAATACCTTTCTTCCTGCTACTGGGCGTTCTGGCAGGCGTACTGTCCACAGTGTTTAATCACAGCATTTTGTACAGTATTCGCTGGAGCCGTCGGGTGCTGCCGTTTAGCCCGTTTTGGCGTATCGGTTTGGCTGGTCTTGTTTCAGGGGGCACGATCGCGCTCTTACCCGTGCCTTTTCGTGACAGCTACGCTATGGAGGTTTTTCTCACAACGGGGCAAGCCGATTGGCACATGGTGGTCTTTGCCTTTATTGTGCAGTTTTTTCTCACAATGGTTGCTTGCAGTGTCGAAGTACCGGGCGGACTCTTCGTCCCTAGCATCATTCTGGGGGCATCATTGGGGCATTTAGTGGGTATCGCTGAACATACACTGCTAGGTGGAGAACCGATTATTTATGCCTTGACCGGGATGGGCGCTTTTCTGGGCGCTTCTGCCAGTGACGGATCATCGCAAACTAGTAGGGATCATTACCCGCAGTGACATTTTGCAAGTCGAGTCTGATCAAATCCGTGGCAGTGACCATCGCCTGGGTCCACGTCCAGATCCGTCTTATGTGGTCTATCAGACGCGATCGCCCGCTACTGGGCAGGGTCGTTTGCTGTTGCCGCTGAGCAATACACAGACAGCCGACGGAATGCTAAAACTTGCCCTGGCGATCGCTCAGGAGCGCAACTATGAGATCGAATGTTTGCAGGTGATCCAGGTGCCGCGCCATTGCTCCCCAGCGGAAACCACGGTTAACACCACCTTGAGTCGTCGCCTGCTTAAGCAAGCAGTGAGAGCAGGACAAGCCCGCCAAATTTCAGTGCATACTCAAATCCGTGCTGCACAGAATGTTGAACAGGCAATTTTAGAGACCATTAGCGATCGACACATCGATTTACTGCTCATGGGTTGGAAGGGCAGCACCTCCACGCCAGGTCGCGTTTTTGGCAATGTTGTTGATACGATTATTCGGCACGCAAGCTGCGATGTGGTGCTGGTAAAGCTTGGCGATGGCTTCGATGCTTCTCTTCATCGAAAAGAACCCGCTACTCCAACGGCGAATAAAGTAACCACAGCTCGGTTGAATCGATGGCTAGTGCCGATTGCAGGTGGACCAAACTCACAACATGCGATCAAGCTGCTGCCCGCTCTCGTTTCGTTGAGCCAAAAGCCTGAAATTCTTTTGTGTCAAGTTTTTCATCCCTCTGACACTGCTCAGAATCAAGTTTTGTTAGAGGAAGATGCCCTCTTCCTGAGACAACGACTGCAAACGAGTGTGATTACGCTTCCGGTCTGTGCTAGTTCCGTTGCCGATGCCATTGTGGATATGGCGCAGAAGGATCAGTGCGACGTGATTGTGGTGGGTGCCAGCCGAGAAGGACTACTGCAACAGGCAATTCAGGGCAATATTCCTGAAACGATCGCTCGCCACTGCAACTGTACGGTGATCTTAGTGCGGAAAGCGATTGTCAGTAATTCTTAACCAGTACGAGTGCGGCACCGCACTACATCCATAGGGCTTTTAATCCTCTTGTTTGACCAGATGAGACTGGCTGTTGTGTCATCCTCTCCGGCAAAGACTCACCTTGCGACAGCACACTATTGTCAGCAGGGCAGGTATCAGCAGAGCATGAGTGGGCAGTTTCCTGGTGGGCGACAACCTCAGACTCCTGCATTGCAACGAGCGTTTTTTGTTGCCACGCCATAATATCCTCAAAATTCTCCCAAATCGGCGTAAACGGTGGGAGTGCCAACGTACAAGCAGCCCAGGCACCTTGAACGGTAACATCAAGTTGTTGACAATACCCTCCTCGTCGTCCCTCCGGCATGTAGTAGCGGCAGCGCCGACAAGCTGACGTAGGAGAAGTAGAGCTTTTCATAAATGGAGTCTTTGAAAGGTGTTATTCACTCCATTCTTGCTGCATCATTTTTTTGCGCTTGAATCAGCAAAGCTCTAGAGCCGCTTTGGTGTAGTGATCTGAGCGATCCTTTCTTCAAAAAGGCTTTTAGATTGTTTTCACTTTCCTGAAATCAAGGGAAACACTTATAGATGTGGCTACCCACGATCGCTTAATAAAACGGCATAAACTGATTTCACTCTGCCTTAAAGTAACCAGGGATCAAGTAGCTTGTAGTATCAGTATTCATACTTGCGGCTTTACTCCTTCAGC
Source organism: Leptolyngbyales cyanobacterium (assembly GCA_038253425.1). Lineage (GTDB taxonomy): Bacteria > Cyanobacteriota > Cyanobacteriia > Leptolyngbyales > Leptolyngbyaceae > Stenomitos. The sequence goes on from JBBSHC010000030.1 coordinate 5,574, forward strand.
AAACTACAGACTAAAAGGCTCAGTAAAATCCCCACATTCAAATCATCTGGTATGCAAATTAGGTGCTCACACTTTACTTGCAACGACTATTGTCTGGACTGGTAAGGATAATACGTTGAACCTTACTGGCTCTGCACGGTTGCATTTACACGTCCATAGTCGCTCACAAATGTCGTACTCGCGGTTTCTAGGCAGTAGCCTTACCACTGTTTCGCAGCACAAAGAGAACACATCGACCACCGCTTTAATTCGCCAGGAGGGGCAGGACACTGGCAACGGGGACAAGCAGGCAGGTTTTGAGTCCGCGATCGCATAAATTTGCCCCAACGCTGAAAGGCAACCATCGGATCGGTTGGGCTTTCATGCCGCTGCGCTGCTGGTAGCCGTACTGTCTCTGTCAGCCGACTGGGGTGTTGCTGCCACAGTTGCACCTGTTGTTCAGCATTGAAGGCTGAGAGCGATCGCGATTCTTGCCATTGGGCAGTCGAAAAGCGAATATCGATCAGCGACGTAGACAGTAGCACGTTGAGCTTTTCTAAGATACGTTGGCGCTCGAAAATTAAGTTTTGTGCCCAGGCAGAACTAGAGGTTGCCACACGAAGGACATCATTTTGCATGGAAAGGGGACGGGTTTGAGCCGCAACGACCGGACCGACTGCCTCAATCCAACCGCGCAGTAAGCGTTGTGAGTGCTGCTGATCGTAAGATCGGTAGCGATCGCCAAGCGTACCCAGAACATGATCAAGAGATTTGAAAGCCATAGCGTAAATCAACCCGTGAAATGGGTGCAGAATCGCCTAAAAGAGTGTATAACTTTAGCTCAACGTCCTACTCAAAGCCTGCGATCGCTCTTAAGCATCGAGCACCAATAAGTAGACCATTATGTAACTGAGTAGACTTTGAGCGGCAAGTTGATGGCTGTTAGCTTCAATCATTTATTTTTTAGGTGACTCTACTCTCTACTTTAGTTAAGCTAACAACGCATCTACGATGATTTATAGTTCAATCTGCGTTTAAAATGACACGGTTTAACGGCTGCAACGAGGCTTAAGCTTTTTTAGCGCCATCAACTTAAAGATTATTTGCTTCATAAACTGACATTGCCAAGCGTATTGGTAGGAGGTGCGTAATGCGTCAAGACTCAAGGGTAGAACCACCGACTCAGCTTCCCCAAAGCGGAACACTCCATCCCATTTTGGGCACAGCCCTTGCCAATTTAGAGATTCAGCTTGAGGATGAGTTGGCGCGTTACCGACGGCAGCGAGTAAATGCTGGACGGACGCCACGTCAACCGGGGCGTAAGCAACCATCACCAACGCTGGGTTTGATTGCCGTGTCTGCCACTGGTGGTAGAACCAACGCCGACGGTAGAACGAATCCTTCACCTGAACAAACCTTCGATCGACAGGTAGCTCCTGAGAGACGACCCGAACCCGTACCACAGGAACAGATAGCCGCTGTGTCAGAGCAGACGATCGCAGCCGAAGCCTATAAGCCAACCCCTGCCTTCACAGCTAATCCCCAACCCTTTAATTCAGCGATCGCCCTGAGAAACGGCAACGAATCGCTGGCGCATGATGACTCAGCAATCAATCAATTGTCTGCGCCAACCGACAGCGGCGATCGCTCTCTAGTACAAACAGGCAAGCCAAATTTAGACGACTACCTGGAATCATCCGAGGAATTGCTCCGTAGTCTTGCCGACGAAGAAGCTGAGGTGCGCGCAGAGCGTGGCTTCATGCAAAACTTGCTAACGCCTTTGGGTCTCGGCTCAATGCTGTTGTTGCTACTATCCAGTGCCATGTTTGGCTATGTCATCATGAATCCTGCTAGTTTAGGACCTCTGATTGCGTGGCGTAGCGGTACCAAGTCTGTAGGCAACGTTCAGTCGGGGCAGAATGCTGGACAAACCGTTCTGCCAGCACCACAACCAAATCTGGCGACCCAAGAATTTAAGGATTTGAACCTCAATACCTTAGGCACGCTTAACGCTAATCCCAGTGCTTCTACTTCCCCCGTTCCTGGTACTAAGGTCACAGTAACTCCTGCCAGCAAGCCAGCAACAGCACAACCTTCAGTTGCTAAAGCCACTGGAGATGCTCCTACACTGGGGGCAGCAACCCAGGCACCGATTCCCGCTGTTACGTCTAGTTCTAGTGCTAACCGTCCTTCTCCTGTGAAAACTTATGAAGCACCGCGAACGGTTGCTCCAAATCAAGTGACTCCGCCCCTGAGCCGTCCCACACCGACTCGAACATCACCGCCCCGCTTAGCGCCGACCCGAACCTACAGTTCACCACTGCCCGCAGCACCAACCCGCAACACCGCTCCTGCATCAACGGCTCAAACCTCACCGAACGGCTCCTATCCCGTTAAGGTTGTTACCCCTTACGATGGTGATTCGGCGCTGACACAATCACGCGCAGTGGTTCCCGATGCGTACCTGCGTAACTTTCCCGATGGTGCCAAGATTCAGCTTGGGGCATATGGCGATACGGCAAGTGCTGAAGCAAAGGCGCAAGAGCTTCGTAGGCAGGGCATCCCCGCTGAAGTCTATAAGCCGTGAGCGGTCGCAATGAGAAAGGTACGGTAGGATTGAGAAACGTTTTGCGTTTTGCTTGTGAGTGTGACCTTTTAGCGGGCACTGCAAGGCTCAGAACTTCTACCTCTTAACTGTTCAACTGCGGAGAGCGTCATGGGACTTTTCGACCGAATCATGCGGGTGATTCGCGCCAACTTAAATAGTTTGGTGAGTAGCGCCGAAGATCCGGAGAAAATCCTGGAACAGGCTGTGCTGGACATGCAAGAGGATTTGATCCAGTTGCGTCAGGCAGTCGCACAGGCGATCGCGACCCAAAAACGTACCGAACGGCAGTGTTCTCAGGCGCAAACCACAGCAGATGAGTGGTACAAGCGGGCACAACTAGCACTGCAAAAAGGGGACGAAACCCTGGCGCGTGAAGCTCTGACTCGTCGAAAGTCTTACCAGGATACTGCAACGGCAATGCGATCGCAGATTGAGCAACAGTCTACGATCGTGATGCAGCTTAAGCAAAACATGATGAAGCTAGAGAGTAAAATCTCCGAAGCAAAGACGAAGAAGGATCTGTATATCGCGCGCGCGCGTTCGGCAAAAGCGTCTCAGCAAATCAACGACATGATGGGACGGGTAGGCACAGGAAGCGCGATCGCTGCCTTCGAGCGTATGGAAGAAAAAGTTTTGCAGCTTGAAGCTCAATCGGAAGCCGTTGCCGAACTAGGCACAGACGATTTAGAGCACCGCATTGCTGCCCTCGGTGGAACCGACGATGTAGAGGCAGAACTGGCAGCAATGAAAAATCAGGTGACTGGCACACAACCTGCTCAACTTCCAGGTCAATCCGCTGCAAAGGCAGAGACGACGGATCAGGAATTAGAGAAATTGCGGCAGCAGATTAGAGAACCGTAGTCGAAGCGGTTGAATTGAAGCCCTGTTTTGTAAGCACTAAAATAAAAACGAACCTCTCTCACTGCCTCCACGGTCAGTATCCTAAGCAGCTTTAAGCCAGGGTTCATCTCATGCTTTGTGCTTTGGAAAGTGGCTGACCAAATACCAAAAAACGACAATATTGATTACAAAGACGAGCGCCTTCAGTAATGAGACGCCAGACATCAATTCGTAAACTTCGGGCGGAATACTAATACCAACCAGTACTAGTACGAGAATATGTGCCCACTGTTTTTCGTACCATAAACCGATCGCTTCGATCGCCGTTAACGCGGCATAAACGCCTGCACCAATGCCACTAAACTTTAGCGTTCTTGGATTCAAGTTGAGAACTTTATCTAAAAGCCAGTCAATAGTTTGAGTTTTTCCCTCAATCGTATAGGAATCAGCAAAATTTGCTAACTCGTCATAATTCCTTAGCGCCAGTAATAAAGCGACTGACGTCACTGCAAGGAGTGACGCGACAAACGCTTTGTAGAAAACGATCGCAAGCAAACCAAAGGGGCGCTTCTTCAGCATTTCTGTTGTCTTGGCATACGAATTTAAATCAAAAACAGTGACTCAGACCTAGAGCTACATTACCCAAGAGCGTTTTACGGCTAACAATTCAGTAACTACTTTCTTACCTTGTCAGCATCCTACCTACTGTGCGGGTGGTGTCGGTTGCATTAGAGTTTGCTGGTTCGTCAACCGCTCAATCAAGCTGGAAGGCGTTGCCTGACGATATGCGCCGCAGTAATACATCGTCAGTACTGCCTTAAAAGCCCAATGGTTGGGTGATACATCCACAAAGGGATTGGGCAAGGTATCGGCTCGATTTTGAACGCACGCCTCAAGGACTTGTTTTGTATCAGGTTCGACCTGTGCCTGCGCGGTAAGCTGCAACGACTGCGGAGACTGAGACGCGATCGCTGCCAGTGGGCAGGTAAAACTGGCGATCGTCAACAAAAACACCAGACTAAACCATTTGAGGTTCACAGTGTAAAACGATGGCATAGCAGTAGTGAATAGTAAACATACAGGAGCGCAGCGAACGACGTGCGTAAAACTAGTGTAGTGAAGTTAAACCAACGCAGTCACCCTTTCAAGCAAGTAGAGTCAGTTTAGTCGCCAAATGTCTAATACGCCTTAAGAAGAGGGTAATGTTGAAAGACCCTGACATTGGGGCACTCTAGCACTGAGAACCATTGGTATGAGCAGCTATGCTTGCTAGAGTCTGGAGTGCATCCTTAGTTGGCATTGACGCCGTTAAAGTGGGGGTAGAGGTTGATGTGGCTGGTGGTTTACCAGGCGTTGTCGTTGTAGGCTTGCCCGATACCTCAGTCCAAGAATCTAAAGAACGGGTCAAAGCAGCGCTAAAAAATGCTGGTTACGCCTTCCCCATGCGGAAGATTGTCGTCAATTTGACCCCAGCCGATCTGCGAAAGGAGGGTCCCAGCTTTGACTTGCCTATTAGTATGGGCATCTTGGCGGCTTCCGAACAAGTGAATACAGAGTTGCTGGATGAGTATTTATTTCTGGGAGAAGTGTCTTTAGACGGAAGCCTTCGTCCTGTTACAGGGGTGCTGGCGATCGCTGCTGCCGCAAAACGTCTTGGCATTGCTGGATTGGTAGTTCCCGCCGACAACGCCCGTGAAGCTGCCGTCGTTAAAGGGCTAAAAGTATTTGGTTTTAAGCACCTGTCTGAGGTGAGCGAATTTTTAAGTGCCCCTGAGAACCATGTGCCTACCCAAATGAATGGACTGGAAGAATTAGAGCGGTCTAAGTTTTGCGGTCCCGACTTACGCGATGTTAAAGGACAAGCTCATGCTCGACGCGCCTTAGAAATTGCTGCTGCTGGCGGGCACAACCTCGTCTTCGTAGGACCGCCGGGCAGTGGTAAAACGATGCTTGCTCGTAGACTTCCGGGGATTCTACCAGATTTATCGTTTGAGGAAGCGTTAGAAGTTACGCAAATTCATTCCGTCGCTGGTCTTCTTAAAGACAAAGGCTCTTTAGTTGCCACCCGCCCCTTTCGTGCGCCGCATCACTCGGCATCTGGTCCATCTTTAGTAGGGGGCGGCACCTTTCCTCGCCCAGGAGAAATCTCGCTAGCGCACCGAGGAATTTTGTTTCTTGACGAACTAACAGAGTTTAAGCGTGATGTCCTGGAGTTCCTTCGTCAGCCGCTTGAAGATGGGTATGTCAGCATTTCTAGAACACGGCAGTCGGTGTCATTTCCAGCTCAGTTTACGCTAGTTGCCAGTACAAACCCGTGCCCTTGCGGTTTCTATGCCGATACGGTACAGCCTTGCACCTGCACACCACGAGCCAGAGAACAGTACTGGGCACGTTTATCAGGTCCGTTAATGGATCGCATTGATTTGCAAGTAGCGGTCAATCGGCTCAAACCCGAGGAAATCACTCAACAGCCTACAGGAGAAGAGTCAGCCACGGTACGATCGCGCGTTCAAACGGCACGCGAACTTGCCTACTCTCGGTTTCAACACACAACACTACGCTGCAACGCTGAAATGCAAAGTCCGCATCTGAAACAATGGTGTCAGCTAGACGATAGCACTCGCACTTTGTTAGAAGGAGCCATTCGTAAATTAGGTCTATCAGTTAGAGCCAGCGATCGCATTCTTAAAGTCGCCCGCACGATCGCTGACCTCTCTGGTGATGAACGCCTGCAAACCAGGCATGTTGCCGAAGCCATTCAATATCGCACGATCGATCGAATGCAGTAACGC
>JBBSHC010000031.1:0-11773 GCA_038253425.1 Leptolyngbyales cyanobacterium
AACTAGAGCAATACAACCAGTGGCAGGCATGGCGCGATCGCATCATTCGCACCCAATCCGATTTGCCCTTTCATCTCTGCTTTCGGCTCAGCGATCCGCCCACCCCTGACGAAGAGTGGGAGATTGAGTTTCAGGTTGCACCCAAAAGCGATCCATCCTTTCGCGTTGACCTGTTTGCTTACTGGCACATGAGTGCCGAAGAACAACAGCAGCTCCAGCGGCAGTTGGGCGAGAACTTTGAGCGAGACTTATTGCTGAACCTGGGGTACGCTGCCAGAATTTACCCCAAACTGTGGGAAGGGCTAGGGACCGACCAACCCATTGGTATTGTGGTGGATGTGGATGCTGCCTTTGAGTTTTTGAAAGAAGCCGCCTGGGTTTTGGAAACGGCTGGCTACACCGTCATCGTACCCGCCTGGTGGACACCGCAGGGTCGGCAACGCGCCAAAGTACGCCTCAAAGCAAAAGGCAAAGCGCTGACGGGCGGCGAAGACAAAGCCAAGCAATACTTTTCGTTTGAAAACCTCGTGGAGTACCAGTACGAGCTGGCGATCGGGGGCGAGAAAGTGAACGAACGGGAATGGCAGCAACTGGTCAGTGCCAAAACGCCGCTGGTGAAATTTCGCGGACAGTGGATGGAACTTGACCAGAACAAGATGCGGCAAATGCTGGAGTTTTGGAAGACCCAACAGCAAGAAAACCCGGAACTGAGCTTACTGGATTTCCTCAAGCTCACCGCAGGCGAAGATGACAGTCTGGAAGTAGAGGTCGATCGCGCCAGTAGTCTCTCCGAAATGTTGGACAAATTGGGCGATAAAAGTCAGCTACAACCCGTTGAGAATCCCAAACATTTGCAGGGCAACCTGCGGGAGTACCAGAAACGGGGCGTCTCCTGGCTGCACTATCTAGAGCAGTTAGGCTTAAACGGTTGCCTTGCCGATGATATGGGTCTGGGTAAAACCATTCAGGTCATTGCTCGTCTGCTGCAAGAACGCGAACTGGCACAGCAAAACGGGGTCAAGCATATTCCGCCCACGCTGCTGGTTGCGCCCACCTCAGTCGTTGGTAACTGGTATCACGAAATCCAAAAATTTGCGCCGCAGTTGAAGGCTATCGTGCATCACGGTACGCAACGAGCGAAGGATAGCAAAGAATTTAAGCAAGCCTGCCGCGAAAATGATCTGCTTATTACGTCGTTTGCTCTAGCGCGAAAAGATGCCAAATTGTTAGGTGAAATTAAGTGGCACCGCATTGTGCTCGATGAAGCGCAGAACATCAAGAACCCCAAAGCGGATCTCACTAAATCAATTCTAAAACTGGCGGCTCCGCATCGCTTGGCACTAACAGGAACTCCGATCGAAAATCGTCTGTTAGATCTTTGGTCAATCTTTAACTTTCTCAATCCGGGCTATTTGGGTAATCAAACTCAATTTCGTCGTAACTTTGAACTGCCAATTCAAAAAAACAACGATCCGCGTCAGTCCACAACGCTGAAAAAATTGGTAGAGCCGTTTATTTTACGGCGGGTAAAAACGGATCAATCCATTATCAAAGATCTGCCCGACAAAGTTGAACAAAAGCTCTACTGCAACCTCACCAAAGAACAGGCATCGCTCTACGCGGCAGTTGTCAAAGATGTAGAAACCAAAATCAATGAACTGGAGGGTATTCAGCGCAAAGGATTAATTCTAGCGACGCTGACCAAACTCAAGCAGATCTGTAACCACCCCATGCAGTTCTTACAAGATGGCAGTGATTTTACGCCAGAGCGATCGCACAAGCTGACCCGACTCAGTGAAATGGTACAGGAGGTGATCGACGAAGGTGAAAGTATGTTGATCTTCACCCAATTTACAGAGCTTGGGCAGGCGCTAGGAACCTATCTCAAACATACCTGCCACTACAATACTTACTACCTTTCTGGCAGCACCGCTCGTAAAAAACGAGAGAAAATGATTACCCAGTTCCAAGACCCAGAAACAGAACCATCGGTATTCATTTTGTCCCTTAAAGCAGGCGGCGTCGGCATTACCCTCACCAAAGCAAATCACGTGTTTCACTTCGATCGCTGGTGGAACCCCGCAGTAGAAGATCAAGCCACCGATCGCGCCTTTCGCATTGGTCAGAAAAAGAATGTTTTCGTCCACAAGTTTGTGGCAATGGGAACCCTGGAAGAACGCATTGACGAAATGATCGAAGACAAGAAAAAGCTGGCAGGCGCGATCGTGGGTGCTGATGAATCATGGCTGACCGAACTCGATAACGATGCCTTTAAGAAACTGATCGCGCTCAATAAAAGCGCCATGATGGAATGAAAATGATTCTGAGACCAATTCATTGCGATTCAAAAGGCGCATTAAACAATGAACCTTGATTTGCTCGACAAACTTAAAGACCATCCTGGGTTGATTTCGGATGCAACTGAGCAGCAATACACCATTACTGATGTTAGCTGGCTGACCTACGAAGCGCTTTTGGCTGATCTGGGCGATGACTTCCCCGGTCTGCGGGTTCACTACCTGGACGGTACACTTGAAATCACTATGCCGGGACGTAAACACGAAGTTAACAAAGACAATATTGCTGGATTACTCAGAGCATATTTTGAAGAGACTCGTACTCGGTTTTATGGGCTGGGGTCAACTACATTTAAACGAGAAGCGAAGCGTCGGGGCGCGGAACCTGATTTGTCATTCTGTATAGAAACGGATAAAGAGTTTCCTGATATTGCCATTGAAGGGGTACAGACTAGCGGCGGCATTAATAAATTAGAGATCTATCAGGGTCTAGACGTACCTGAAGTTTGGTTTTGGCAAAAGGGTAAGTTTGAAGTTTATCGTCTGAGGCAAGATGGGTATAAGCAGAGCGATCGTAGCCATTTTTTACCCGCTTTAGACTTAACGCTGCTGGCAACTTATGTGCAATCCTCTGAACCGTTAGACGCAGTTTTAGCCTTTCGCGCTGCCCTTCGATCGCAGCCATAATGCATGAAAATCAGACATTCTTACGAGAATCACTTATGAACAAATTTAGTCGTACCTGGTGGGGCAAAAAATTTATTGAAGCGTTAGAGCAGTTGTCTGATGCGGGGCGTTTAAGTCGGGGACGTGCCTACGCAAACAATGGCAAAGTGACAAGCTTTGAAATCAAAGATGGTATAGTCGCCGCCACCGTCAGAGGATCGGTCAATCCTTACTACGGCGTCTACAAAGAACCGCTCTACATTACCACCCTGAAGTTTCAGCCCATCAGTGCTGCAAAGTGGGCAGCCGCGATCGCGCTCATCGCTTCCAAAGCTAGCTTGATTTCACGCTTGCTGCTCAACGAAATTCCCGACAATATCGAAGCTACGTTTGCGCTACTGGGGTTACACCTGCTGCCTCATAGTGCAAAAGATTTTGATGCGAAATGTTCCTGTCCCGATTGGGGCAACCCCTGCAAGCACATCGCTGGCGTCTATTATCTGGTGGCTGCTGAACTCGATCGCGACCCGTTCTTGCTGTTTGAGCTACGGGGCTTATCACGCGAAGCGTTACACAAAGAACTGGCAAAATCGCCGTTAGGGCAGGCACTCTCTGCCGAGCTACAGCTTGCACAGCGGGAACCTCAGCCCACTACGTCTTATTACACGCGACCCTTAACCACTCAGGCAGAACCGATCGAGAGCTTGCGCGATTTCTGGCAGGGTTCTAAGCGCCTGCCCCAAACGATTGAGCCGTTACCACAAACGCTAGTCGCCGGCATTCCGGTGAAAAAACAGGGCGATTTTCCAAAATTTTGGCAGCACAATCACTCCTTTCTTGAAGTGATGGAAAAGCTCTACGAATTGGTGAGAACGAAAAGTCCTCTTTAGCGTCTGTTCACTGCTCTAAAAAATCCACAGCAGCAATTTTTACCAAGATTGAACTAGCATCAGAGCTAAAACCAAGCCTGCTCACTGAGGCTTAACGTCATTTTGATAGACTGGCTAGAAGATTATTTATTCGACCCCATCGGGTTTGTACAGGTTTTTACTCACGATCGCTTTTTAATCGCCTCATGCTGAGCTTGCTTCGGTTAATCACGGGTACTGCTGTCGCTGCTTTGGCGCTAGTGATGGTTGCTCGTGCCTCTGCCCAGGAGCCAGACAGTAATGCCACTTGCTACCTTCGCATTGAAGGACACAGTACTCAAGATGTTTCGCGGTTGTGCGGTAAAAATGCGCGTAAATCACGTACCCCAGACGTTCGCATCCCAGCTACTCGCAATAGTGCAACGGTTGGTTTAGATCAGCCCTCTACCGCGATCGATGCTGATGCTGATGAGGATCAGCCTCTTGCTACAGACGAATCAGCAACGATCCCTGCACCTGCATCAAGTCCACAGATTCCTTCACCAGCAACGATCCCTTTAACCCAACCAGCGGCTGCACCAGCGGCACCAGCACGCTCACCGTCCATACTGCCGCCAACCCAACTTGCGCCCAACGCAACCCCAAACCCTGTCCCAGACGTGTTGCCCGTACCGCGACCACCTGCAACGCGCCAACCTGTGCGATCGCAGCCCCGGACAACTTCCACGTCTAACCGCACGTCACGCACTCAGCCGCCCAGTCAAAGCCCTGCTGCTCATCAGCCGCAAACCGCCGCACTCAAGGCTCCATCGTTCATCCCTTCACGTCGATCGCTGCCCCCAGCACCGCACGTCACGCCACCCGCACAGCCATCTCCGCAAACCACTGTCCTTGATCCGCAAGCGCCGCGCCCCCAACCGCAAACATCGCTGTTAGAAGCTTTACTTCAGCAGAAATACTTCTACCTGTTTTGGTTGGTTTCACTCCAGGTACCGTTGCTCAAAGTCGCCATCGATCGCCGATCGCGTTCAACCGTGCAAAAGCAAAAAGCGCGTACACAACGGTTGGCAATCGTCCAAAAGCCGAAACAGGAGAAACGTGCCAGTGCACTCATGCGATCGGGGTCTGAGCAGGGCAATATTGAGCAGAATCAGCACGATCGCAATCATCCAACAGTTACGGTCACCACGGTTGCCCCTCAGACTGAACCGTTACCGCAAGAGAACATTAGCAGAGCGGCAGAATTTGATCTATCGCAAGCTGACAACCAAATTGCCCAAATTAAAGTTATTCTCGCCAGTGCAGTACGCAACCGTGTCAGTGATATTCATCTCGAACCAACCACCGAGGGCTTACGTGTTCGCTATCGCATTGATGGCATTTTGCGTGATGTCACCATGCTGCCTCTGGAGGTAAGCCGCCGCACGATCGTAGCGCTTAAGGTCATGGCAGAGATGGATATTGCCGAAAGCCGCCGTCCGCAAGATGCTCGTATCAGTGAACAGTATGCCTCGACCACAGACACGAACTTAGACCTGGATCTGCGAGTCAGCACATTGCCCTGTATCGGTGGTGAAAAAGCAGTAATCCGGCTACTGCCCAGACAGAATCCATTTTCTGAGATGGATGAATTAGGCTTCGCTGAGTCAGCCTTAGCCCTCTACAAAGGGTGGCTCAAACAGCCACAAGGCATGATTATTTTCACCGGACCAACGGGTTCTGGAAAAACGAGTACGCTGTACACCAGCTTGCAGTCGATCGCCACCGAACACGTTAACGTCGTCACCGTTGAAGATCCGGTCGAATACATTCTGCCCTGCATCACCCAAACTCAAGTGAATGAAACTGCTGGCATGACCTTTGCCGCTGGACTACGAGCCATTCTCCGCCAAGATCCCGACATCATTATGGTGGGTGAAATTCGAGATGGTGAAACCGCTGAAACGGCAGTACGGGCTGCGCTAACCGGACATCTAGTACTGACCACGCTGCACACAAATGATGCAGTGGGTGCCATTCCTCGCCTCAAAGATGTGGGACCCGACCCCGGTTTGATTAGTGATGCACTGCTGGGAGTGATTGCTCAACGGTTGGTACGGCGAGTTTGTCCGCATTGTGCTGCACCGTATACACCCACCGTTGCCGATTTGCATACCCTGGGGTTAACCCTCAAAACAGCCAATGCGGGGGCATGGCGACAGGGAAAGGGCTGCCACCAATGTTTTCACTCCGGCTACCTGGGGCGAGAAGCCATTATTGAACTGGTCAATGTAGATGCTAGAATCCGCCAGATCATTTACGAAGGATCATCAAGCGAGTTGACCGATTATTTGAACGAGATCAACTTTGATTCGTTCCGCAAGACCGCGATCGCCAAAGTGACCACAGGTATAACCACGATCGCCGAAATTCGTCGCGTTCTACCTGCCAGCAAACTGACGATCGATGCCTAACCACTCAACGTCTCACAACAAACGTGTGCTTCATCTAGCTGCAAACTGCTGGAAGTACGATGCTTCAACATCCTCCGGTTTGATTAGCTTGCCTTTTGGGACAGTTCTGGCTGGTTCGGCGGCTCTGGTTCCTCGGCGGGCAACCCCAGCACCTCTCGATAGAGTTTGACGTATGCGAGCGCAGATTGATCCCAACTAAAATTCACTGCCATCCCGCGCTGTTGCAGTTTGCGCCATGCGTCCTTAAAGCGGAATCCTTCCCATGCCCGCACCATACCTGTATAGAGATCTAAGGGCTCGTAGCGATCGAAGGCGTAGCCAGTACCACGATCGTTAGCGGGATCATGCGGCTCAACAGTATCGACTAGCCCCCCGGTACGCCGCACGATCGGCACGCAGCCATAGCGTAACGACAACATCTGGCTAATGCCACAGGGCTCAAAGCGAGACGGCATCAGAAAAGCATCACAGCCTGCATAAATACGCCGTGAAAGAGCTTCGTTGAACAGCAGGTAAACAGACATGCGACCGGGGTAACGAGACGCAAGCTGCCACAGTTGGGTTTCATAGTAGCGATCGCCCGTGCCCAGCAGCACAAACTGAGAGTCGGTATACGCCATAAAGCGATCCAACACCTGAAGCACCAGATCCAAGCCTTTTTGCTCGACCAGTCGCGTCACCATACCAATGAGGAATGCGCCAGAGTTCACTTCTAGCCCGACTTCTTCTTGCAGCGCGATCTTGTTTGGCTTGCGTTGATCCAATGTGTCAGCCGTAAATGTCTGTACCAGGCTTTTGTCGATTGCGGGATTGTACGACTCTGTATCAATGCCGTTCACAATGCCAGAAAGCTTGCCACTAATGAATGACAGCAGCCCTTCCAGCGTTTCACCATAGGCGGCGGTTTGAATCTGCTGCGCGTAGGTCGGCGATACGGTATTCACGCGATTGGCAAACTGCACCGCTGCTGCCATTGTGTTATGCCCCTGCATATACCACGGGCACCAAGTCATTTGTTCGAGCTTCCAGCGCCACGGTCCCTGATACGCCAGGTTATGAATGGTAAAAACGGTGCCAATTTCAGGAGATTGATGCATCCAAACGGGAATCATGCCCGTATGCCAGTCATGGCAATGAATAATCTCTGGCTTCCAATAGTTCCAGGCAAACTCGGCAGCACCATTGGCAAAGAGGGTAAACCGCCACTCTTCCATATCACCAGCGTAAATATGACGTGGCAGGAACGAGGGATGCCCAAACAGGTATAGGGGCACATCGGTACCCGGCAGCACCGCCTCATAAACGTCGAAGCTCTGAAACATAGCGTTGCCTGACCAGATTGGCGTCTTGGGCACCGTCATCTTGTCTGGCAGAAAGCCGTAGTAAGGCAGAAAGATGCGGACATCATGCCCCATCTGACGCAGCACCTTGGGAAGCGCCCCAACCACATCGCCCATGCCACCGACTTTCGCGATCGGAGCCGCCTCTGCGGCAACAAACAGAATTCGCATACTCAGCCTCGGTCTCCCGCAGTGTCTGCAATAAGTCTTGCTCAAACGCTACCAGCTTTCCGTTACCAACGGTTAGTTCGATCGCTAATTAGTGACCGATCGACCACGAATCGCTGCTACGCACTTAAGTGCAATTGCATTATGAGCAGACGAGCGATCGAGCGTTTCAAAACGATGCGATCGACAACAGTACAGATCGATGTTCCACGCTCACTACACAACTCGCATGTAATCAGTGGGTGAATAGAACCCGATCGCCGCGCTATATTGTCTCTTTAGCTGCGCTGCACCGTGGCTAAGATCTCATCCAGGATTTCCTGTGCGCCCTGTTTGCGTAGGCTCTGGGCAAGCTCTATCCCCAGGCTTTCAGCGTCAGTAGCAGCTCCACTGACAACATCTTTCGCTACTTTTTGTCCATCCAGGCTAATCACGATGCCTGTCAACGTTAAAGAGTTGCCTTCCAGCACCGTATTAACCCCGATCGGTACCTGGCAGCCACCTTCCAGTTCTCGTAAAAACGCCCGCTCTGCTTCACAACGTTGCGCGGTCGGTTGATGTTCTAGCGCTTTTAGCAGTGCCAAAACTTCGGCATCACCCGTACGACATTCAATGCCCAACGCACCCTGCCCCACTGCGTGTAGCGAGATAGCAGACGGAATGACCTGATGAATACGCTCTGCCATATTCAGCCGCTGTAAACCCGCTGCTGCCAAAATCCGTGCGTCGTACCCACCAGCATCCAGCTTTGCCAGTCTTGTGTTCAAATTACCCCGCACATCCTTAAAGCTGAGGTGGGGATAATGATGCCGTAATTGAGCCAGTCGCCGCAGAGACGATGTACCAATGACAGCACCCTGAGGCAATGTATCTAATTGCTTGTCTTTGTGCTGTTCATGCACCACCAGCGCATCCGCCGGATTCTCACGTTCGGTAACGCAGCCTAACATCAAACCATCGGGCAGACGCGTCGGCAGATCTTTCAATGAATGAACAGCGAAATCAATGTCCCCATTGATCATGCTCACTTCCAGTTCTTTCGTGAACAGACCCTTATCACCAATCTTTGCCAGCGCTACGTCGAGGATCTTGTCGCCCTGCGTACTCATGGTATGAACTTCAAAGGTGCGATCGGGAAAGGCTTTCTGCAATTGCTCCTGCACCCAATAGGTTTGCACCAGTGCTAACTGGCTTTTGCGAGAACCAATACGAATTGTGCGTGTGGCAGTTGGTGTAGCGGTAGGCGACATAAGTTCAGGGCTGGCAGCATGTAAGTCACTTCCTCCACCTTACCGCAGTGTGTAACCCCTTGGATGAAAGGGTTAACAGTCTCGCGTTACAGATGATTAAGTGGTGATTAGAATTTGTGTGTGATTCAGGATCTCCCCTCGACAGGTGCAGGTGATACCTAAAAACAGCGGACAGACGGGGAAACGTACGTACGTCAAGCAAATTGTGCGCTTGCTCAACTTGAGAGAATCGTATGCAAACCAAGCAGACGAATCGTAAAGCATTGGAATACTACTTAAAGCTCTGCTACCCGATCACCATTTATCTGGAGCCAGAGGGTGGTTACGTTGCGCCGATCAAAGCTTTGCCGGGATGCATCACGCAGGGTGAAACGCCTGATGAGATGATGGCGGACATCGAAGAAGCGCAGCAACTCTGGATTGAGACAGTTTATGAGCAGGGTAATGAAATTTCACTGCCCTCTGATAATTTTCTGTCGGGTTATATCGGTGCTGAAGAAGCCGTTTTGAGCGTGAAGCAAACTTTATACAATTACGGTACAACCTCCGTACAAACAGCATTGTTGATCGTTCTAAAAATACTTAACTGGGAATAAAGAGTCGTTTCATGCGGCTTCACTATTCTGTAGCAAGGAGTCTTCAGTGATTAAATTTCCGTTTCGCAAGCTTGTTGTTGCGGCTGCTCTGGCAGTGCCTGCTGTATCGATAATGGTGCAAAGTGCAGTAGCAGAAGATCTTGTCTTTACGCTCAAGAACAGTAGTAACAGTCCATTGGTGGAATTTTACGTCGAAGCTTCTTCGGAGGACAACTGGGGAGAGAGCCTATTGAGTGAATCAATTAATCCAGGTGAATCAGGAACAGCAACGATCGCCGATGGTCGTCGCACCTGCACCTATGACATTCTGGGTGTGTTTGCCGATGGTTCTAAACTAGACGAACGCCAACTAAACCTCTGCGAACTGGGTTCTTATACTTATAAATAAGATGGTCTAGTAAGACTGACCGCATCACAACCAAAGGAAAAAGAAAAAGCGCCGGAACTCATTCGATGAAAGGTTTCGGCGCGTCAGTCTAAATTTCGGATCGTAAAAAGCTAAAAATCAATTGTTTGTTTACATCTCAGGCGCTAACCTGAGCAAGTGTTTTCGCTGGCGCATCTTTGGGCATCGCTTTAGACGGTTGTTCCAACAGCGTGTCATAAAGCTGTCCCAGTTGGGTTGCCACACCGTCCCAGCTAAACGTCGTTTCAACGCGCTTTCTGGCTGCCTGCCCTAGCTGATTGCGCCAGTCTGGATTTGAGAGGATGCGATCGAGCGCTGTAGCAAAGGCATCAGCATCTTTGGGGGGTGCCAGTAACCCTGTTTTTTCAGGTACAACGGTAAATTGCAACCCGCCTACATCGCTACCAATGACGGGTGTACCACACGCCATTGCTTCGATCGTCACTAAACCAAACGGCTCATAGTGGCTAGGAACAACAGAGACATCGGCGGCAGCGTAATAGGTTGGCAAATCATCCTGGCTCAGACGACCCGGAAAATGAGTTATGTCAGTAAGACCCAAATCTGCCACGATGCTTTCGATGCGATCGCGCTCATTGCCGTCGCTGTGACCGGGACGGCTCCCACCACCAATGATGAGCCGCAGCTTCTCTGTTTGCCTTACCTGGCAACGCTCTACAGCACGCACCAGGGTTTCGATACCTTTTCTTGGATCAAACCGTCCGACATAAAGGACTACCTTTTCCTCTAGCCCAATACCTAGCGTTTGACGTGCCTCTTCCCGCGTGACCTTGCCAAAGTGGTTGATGCGAGTACCGCAAGGGATGATGTCAATTTTGCCGTGGGTCGATACCAGCGATCGCATGTGATCACGCTCCTGGGGGCTGGTTGCCACCACACGATCTACGGTTTCAAGGCAGTTTTTTTCAACGGCTAAGCGAGTTTTAGCAATTAACGGAATCGTTGAAACGGACTTGTACTTAACAGAACCTAAAGAGTGATAAGTATGCACTTGTGGAATAGACGATAGCTTCTTTAACTCCATTCCCACCCATGAAGACAACCAATAGTTTGTATGAATGAGTTGGTAAGGAGTTTCCAATTGCGCTTGAAAATCTAAAAACGCTTGTACAAATTCTGGCAAAAAGTCAAAAATTTCATCGCGTGGGACAAAGGTCTTTGGACCAGCCGTTAAGCGAATCGTTCGGCAGTGTGGCGTGTGTTCAACCACTGCTGCTTGCTCAAGGCTG
Source organism: Leptolyngbyales cyanobacterium (assembly GCA_038253425.1). Lineage (GTDB taxonomy): Bacteria > Cyanobacteriota > Cyanobacteriia > Leptolyngbyales > Leptolyngbyaceae > Stenomitos. The sequence goes on from JBBSHC010000031.1 coordinate 11,296, forward strand.
GAGCGACGAGTAAACATATCAACTTGCCAACCTTGCTGTGAAAGAGCTTCACCAACATGGCGAACATAGACATTTTGACCTCCCGCTTCTTCCTTTCCAATTTCGATGGCTGGATCACCATGAACGGATATCAGAGCAATACGTTTTCTACTTAAAGGAGTCATAGCTTTGTGGGCGTTAGCTTTACTAGAGTTGACACACCAAAACCGATAGCAGCGCACTGACTACTTCGCAAAGTACTCGATGCCTAACACTTAATTTGAGTTGGACTCTATGATAAGAGTCCAGTACAGCAATTACATCGCTCAAAAGAGAGAATACAGAGAGCCGCAAACCGGAAAGAACGATACGACAGCTCTATTCTTACCTTTATAGAATTAAATTGTTAGTATCCTTGTGAACATATTTCTAACTAAAAAGGCAACTTTATGTGAGCGCAAAAATGCTCCAGCAGCTAACAAACAGCGCTTTTCAAACA